>CALGRQ010000123.1 GCA_937880795.1 uncultured Dyadobacter sp.
ATGACCGTCCCGGGTGGTTGGTATCGGCTGGAAATACGTGGCGTAAAAAATAACACCTATACTACTGCCCAGATTGATCATGTTGGTGTAGGAGAAGTCTTTCTTGTATCCGGACAGTCCAATGCAACAGGTGGTGACAATAACCCCAATGGCCAGGGTGCCGTTGAAGATGCCGTGAGCAGTGTACATTTTAGAACGGCTATTGATCAATATAGCAATTTAAAAGTTGATTGTCCTGTATATACACATTTGGATGCGGCTACCACAACTGCTCCCTTTGGTAACTATGCTTGGTGCTGGGGCCATTTTGGTGACAGAATGGTTCAGAAACTTAATGTTCCAGTGATGATTTTCAACTCGGGCTGGTCGGGTACCAGTGTTGCAAACTGGAAAGAATCGATACCCACCAACGCAACTACCACGGCATGGTTTGGTGCTACTTATCCTGCTGGGTTACCTTTTGGCAATATGCGCATTGCTCTTAACCACTACATTGCTCAACTTGGAATTCGGGCCGTCTTATGGCATCAAGGAGAAAGTGATACCAGAACACAGACTAGCCGCGAGAACTATCGGAATGACCTTACCGCACTCATCGCTGCGAGTCGCGGAGCATCCAATAAACCTAATCTTCCTTTTGTGATTTCCCGTGCTTCTCGTTATACATTCCAAAAGGATGGAGAACCAGCTCCTGCCAGTCACACCTCTGCGGATGTAATCGCGGCGCAAAATGACGTGATTGGGCAGGTAACGGTAGGATACGCTCCCGAGTATAAAGTCCCTCATACATTTGCAGGCCCGGAAACTGATAATTACTATAACAGTACTTACAGACATGATGAAGTTCACTTCGCCGGTGCAGGGCTTGACTCCCTCGCGAAATTTTGGGTAAACAAACTGGACAATAATTTCTTTCAGAATGCCATCCCCTACCCAGCCATTACACCGGCATCCGTTCAAATTGATAAAGTCGGCACCTCGTATACCTTAACAGCATCATCAGGCTGGAATGCGTACAATTGGATTTCAAATACTGATTGCAATAATGTAAATGCGATGGGTCAACAATATACACCAACACCTGGTCTTGCAACCTTGAAAACCGTTGACGCATTCAACAACACCGTAATATCGCCGACACTCAATATTACAGCGGCTTCATTGCCTGTAACATGGCTATATTTTAAAGGCACAGCATCCAACAGTTTAACCGCCGATTTAAATTGGGCTACATCTTACGAAGACAACACGTCTAATTTTGAAATTGAAAGGGCCAATTCCACCCTCAATTTTGAAACGATCATGACATTGCCCGCCGCGGGTTTTTCAGATGTGGTTAAGACTTATTCTTTCCATGATCAAATTTCAGAATCAGGCACCTACTATTACAGAATTAAACAAATTGACCTGGATGGTAAAAGTTCATACAGCAATGTGATTAGTTTAACTGTGAGTGGCAGAGATATGATCAAACTATTCCCTAATCCAGTCGTAAATGATGTGTCGATTCAATCTGAAAAAACGATCAACTCGATTGAAGTGTTCAATGCCATCGGAATGAAAGTTCATCAAAATTATACGCCCACCAACGCAACAAAACTTGATATGAGCAGATACCAACCCGGGGTGTACATTTTTGTTATTAATGGTGAACGTTTTACCATAGTAAAATAAGACCAAAAAGATCCTGAAAGCAAGGTTATTGAGCATATCGATGACCTTGCTTTTTTTATGCCCTTACCTTAGTCAACAGGTATTCAATATAGTAACATATCATGTTTTTGTTGATCATAAAAAAGAACTTATATATACTTACTTTACTTTATTTTATTATTTAACCTATTTTGGAAACGATTCATATACCAACTGTTGTTGTGACCATATATTTGGATTTTTCCGGGTTGACAGATTAGATTATAATAAACTTTCATTCCAAATGCGCATTAAAAAATCTTCTATAATTACTACCCCCGATATCGTACTGATAGGCGCGGGGATTATGAGTGCTACACTTGGTGTATTACTAAAAAAACTGAATCCAGCTTTCACTATATCTATCTTCGAAAGACTTGACCGTGTTACCGCAGAAAGTTCCGACGCCTGGAACAATGCTGGTACCGGACACTCGGCTTTTTGTGAACTAAACTACACGCCTCAAAAACAGGATGGTAGTATTGAAATCTCAAAAGCTATTAAAATCGCCGAGTCCTTCGAGGTTTCCAAAGAATTCTGGTCTTACTTGGTTGAAAACGGCATTATTAAATCGCCAGAAACTTTCATTCGTCATATTCCTCACATGAGTTTCGTTTGGGGAGAAGACAATGTAGATTATCTTAAAAAACGCCACCAGGCTCTTACAGGGCACCATTTGTTCAAAGAAATGCAATATTCTGAGAACAAGAATGAGCTCTCCAATTGGATGCCATTGATCATGGAAGGGCGAAGTGAATCTCAAAAAGTAGCCGCAACTAAAATGGAGTTAGGAACGGATGTTAACTTTGGCGCCCTAACCCGTTCCATGTTCGACTTTTTGGAGAACCAAGAAGGCGTGAAGCTATATCTCAACCACGAAGTGGATGATTTTGAGAGAGGTGCAGATAAGTGGACCATCTCCGTTAAAGACAGAGAAACCAAAGAAACCAGCTACGTTCGTACAAAATTTGTTTTTATAGGTGCTGGGGGTGGCTCTCTGCCATTACTTGAGAAATCCAAAATTCCGGAAGGTGACGGATTCGGTGGATTTCCTGTAAGCGGTCAATGGTTGGTATGTACCAATCCTGAAATGATCGAAAAACATCAGGCGAAGGTTTACGGAAAAGCATCTGTTGGCTCACCTCCAATGTCAGTTCCTCACTTGGACACGCGTATGATTGATGGCAAGAAAGCGCTACTTTTTGGCCCATATGCAGGTTTTTCAACAAAATTCCTTAAAAACGGATCATATCTGGATTTACCATTATCCATCAAGTTGAATAACATTAAGCCTATGCTGGCTGCTGGTATTCATAATATTCCGTTGACCAAGTACCTTATCGATCAGGTGAGACAATCACCAGAAGACCGTCTGGCGGCATTGAATGATTACGTACCAGGTGCAAAGCTTGAAGACTGGGTATTGGAAAAAGCAGGACAACGCGTGCAGGTTATCAAAAAAGATAAAGAAGAAGGCGGAGTTCTTGAATTCGGGACGGAAATGGTTACTGCGGCAGACGGATCGCTTGCTGCTTTGCTAGGAGCTTCTCCGGGTGCTTCCACGTCAGTATCAATTATGCTGGAACTCATTCAGCGTTGCTTTAAAAAGGAGGCTAAATCTGCTGAATGGCAAAATAAATTCAAGGCCATTATTCCTTCTTTTGGCAAATCGTTGGCCAAGGATACCGAACTGGCAACTGTAACTAGAAACAGAACCACCAAAATACTTAAACTGGATGCTTCCTACCAAGAAGAAAGCATTACGGTATAAAATTTGGTTTTAGAATATATCTCGAGGAGGAGACAGCTTTTAAAGGTTGTCTCCTTTTTTATACCTCCACTTATAGGCTTAGAGACCTTAAAAAAGCTAACCCATCCACTGCAATAGACTCTTTAGACGGCTCAACTTGGCGCCAGATAGATGCAGCTTTGGCGATCACTTTGACATCCGGTGTAAATGATTCAATCACCACATCTCCTTCATAGTCAATCTTATCCAAAGCATAAAAAATGCGGTCCCAATTGATTTGATCCCCACCCGGGGTTCCTCTGTCACTTCCCGATGCATGTAGCAGTGCTAATTTTTTATCTGCCTTGATAATTGCCGCTGCTGGGTCCTTTTCTTCAAGATTCATATGAAAGGTATCCAAATGGATATATAACGAATCTCTATTCACATCCTGAATCAACTGCAACGCTTGCTGGCAGGTATTGATAAAGTCCGTTTCATACCTGTTCAAAGGTTCTATGGCTATCTTTACCTGTCTTTGAGCAGCATAATCACACAGTTCCCGCAGGTGTGTAACTACCATTTCCCACTGCTGTCCTTTTACTTTTTCCTCTTCCAACCCTGCTCTGCCAACTGAAGAATATATGGGTCCGGCAACCAACTGACTACCTAATATGGGGGCAATATCGATCAGTGATCTCACGTAATCCAGAGAAGTGATCTGTTCCTTTCGGTTCCCTCGTAAGTCCCTACCAGGCCCCGTAGCAGCACAAACCGATCTACATGCTAAACCGTGCTTATCCAATTCACTTCGGATATAATGAGGATCAATATTTGATGGTTCTTCCAGCGCAATTTCTACAAAATCAAAACCCCACTCCTTAAACATAGGGAAATAGGAAACGCTTTTATTGGTAAATGGTGAAGAAAATAAATAAGTATTAATTCCGAATTTCATGGACTAATTGTTAAGCGAATTACGAGGTAAAAAAAATTACGCCAAGTGCTTAATCATAATAACCTGGCGTATCTTTCTATATATCGTTTGTACTACTATTTAACTTTTTGTTGTGTAAAGATCCTGACACCCTTTTTGTTACCGGTTACAATGTCGGGAAGCCCGTCTTTATTCAAGTCTTCTACGGTAACGTGTAAGCCAACGCCAGAATCATTATCTATCTCATGTTTGATCCAGGTAGGTGTCTTTCCCGGCTTATATTCAAACCAGTACAATACAGCTGGTTCGCGCTCCCCCGGGTCTTTTCCATGGTGAGCCCAGTATCTTTTTCCTGTTACCAAATCAGGATGACCATCTCCATTCACATCCGCAAGTGCCAAACCATGGGACTGAGAGAATGACTTATCAATTTCATGCTGTGTCCAGGTTATGTTTCCTTGTGCATCTTTTCCCTGCTCGTGCCACCACATACCATAATTGTGTGCCGAAGCACTAATCACATCGTTAAGTCCGTCGGCATTCAGGTCCATGACATACATCTGGGAACAATCCGGGCCCAGATTTGCCTTATGAAAAGTCCAGTCTTTGTTTTTATCAAAATTAGCAGGACCACCTGCCGGACCTTCCCACCAGCCTTCCTTAACCACAACATCTTTCCGGCCGTCACCGTTGATATCACCATAACCTATACCATGGGTATACATGTGCGTAGATTGGTTCGGATCGTTGCTAATCACATAATGCGTCCATGCAGTTTCTCCCTTCTTTACAGGCGACTTTAACCAAATCACCTTTTTAGCAGTCGGATCGTTACATAGTAAATCCAGTCGTCCGTCGCCATCCATATCGATCAACATAGGCGACTCATTACCTACCGATGAATGGATAATATGTTTGGTCCAATGTCCCGGTTTATTTTTAGGATTTTCGTGCCAAGTTGCCGCTTTACCAGGCCAGTCAATTCGAACCAGGTCAACCCAACCATCCTGATTAACGTCCATGGCAAAATCCAGGAAAGAATCGCTATAACTGCCATCGTAATTAAACTTTTCGGGCTTGGCCAATTCATGGGGAGTCCAGTCGGGCGCTTCAAACCAAAATGCTCCTGACAATATATCTTTTTTACCATCCTTATTCACGTCACCCATAGCCGCCCCTTCTGCAATGAATGTTTTGGTGAGCTCTGTTTTAGTAAAGGCTACATTTCTGGCTTTTTTAGTTTTTTGCGCCAAAAGGCCCATTGGTAAAAGCAAACCCCATGCAATGCATACAGACACGATCGAAAACCTTTTTTTATAATTCATACCGATACCAGTTAAAAAATTAACAAACAGACAGAATTTATCAAGAGCCTATTACAACCCATTTACTTCGATACTTATTTAGAAATATGGACTGTGAACCTCTTACTTCACCAGAAATGTGCTTGCACCCTTAATTTAACAATATTATAGCAAAAGCTCGTTCAACCAGTAAACGACCTAAAAGGACCAACTCAGATCAATCTATTCTCTCAAATAGTTTCCATATCCGACGATAAGTACAGACAGAATAATTATTCCGATACCCGATAAGATGGTTGTAAGTGTTTTTTTAGAGATCCCTTTCCATTCTTTCAATATTAAACCCCAGGAGTTAGCCACCAGGATAATAAACGCCATGTGCAAAATCCAGGAACTTGGACCGTTTCCAAGCTTACTTTCTCCCATACCGTAGAAAAAGAATTGCAAAAACCAGGTTGTACCAGCCAGTGCTGAGAAAATATAGTTTGAAAGCAGTGGAGTCTCCGTGTTTGTGTAGTCTCCAAACGTTTTATTACGTGCATTCAATAGCATACACCATATAAAATTAGTAGTGAGTCCGCCTAACAAAATCACGACATAGGTTACATTGTTTTGGAATAAAAATTCACCTTGTCCCGGATTAGCCTGCTTCCAAAGCGTATTGGCTTCTTCCGCCATTACTTTACCCGCATCTATACCAAAGGCAAAGCATGCACTTAAAATACCTGATATAATCGCAACGGTTAATCCTAAACCTATCTTAAACTCGGTTTTATCGTCAGCAATAGAGCCGTTTTTCTTTAAATCCTGATCCTTCATACTTCCCGCCTTACCGCACACAATAATCCCGATCACACATACCAACAAGCCCAACAATACCATTTGTCCCCAGCTGCTTGTGGCAAGATCCGAGATCGTGTCTTTGCCTGACTGAGGGAAAAATTGATAATATATAGATGGAATAAGGGAACCAAATACCGAAGAAATGCCAAGAATAATTGAGCTACCCAATGAAACGCCAAGATAACGAACCCCCAGCCCGTAGGTCAGGCCGCCGATGCCCCATAACACTCCGAAGAAATAAGTGAGGGCCAAAATACCACCATTGGTATGTGCAATAATTTCAGTAAAACCCGGTATAGTGAGGTAGGCCGCCAATGGAGGCACAATAAACCAAGAAAAAAGCCCTCCAACAATCCAGTACGATTCCCAGGCCCAACCCTGGACTTTTTTGTAGGGTATGTAAAAACTTCCGGAAGCGAAACCGCCAATAAAATGAAAAAGAACGCCTAATAAAGCTTGCATGAGGTAGTTAATATTTATTTTCGGTCGTCATTGACCTTGATTGTCATTCAATTCAGCCGTAATATCTAACGGTTTGGTGGGGTCTGCGTCCTGTACCATACTGCTCAAATGAACAAAATTTCTCAGCATAGTACACTTCTCATACCTTCATTGAACTATTATCAGGTTTAAGCCACTGAATTTAAGTATCTACTTTCTTGAGCTTTAAAATTTGTATTTCAATCACTGTAACCAATGCTGTGCGACGTATCTACTATTTTCTACTGCACAACAATTTTTCTGGCTACCCTATGTGTTTTCGTTGCTATCTCCACAATATATAACCCCGCTGGCCAGTGAGTGGTAATAATCTCCTTTTCCTGTCCCGCCTCTATACTGATTGGTTCTACAACAGGAATACTACTTAGATTTAGCACTCGCAGCTCGGCTTTTCTCTCCGATATAACTTTGATATATCCCTTTGCAGGATTTGGAAACACTATTACTTTATTTTCAATTTGTGGTTCTGCTCCTGTAATAGTAACGGGTAATATATTCGTGAATAGCGCTAAACCTCCACCATTATTCCCAACTACTAAATCAGGCTTTCCATCCCCATTGATATCGCCAACCGCCGCGGTTAAATATTTTCCTAAATTAACCTGCCCCGACTTACCATTTAAGCTTACAAGGTTATCCTTTCGCTCAGTCCACTTTCCCCAATCTGCTTTGTATAGGACTCGCACGTTGCCGGTATGATCCACAGTAAGCAAATCCACCTGTCCGTCAAGATCCAGATCAACAGGCACTGCATGTACAAACCTGCCTTCAAAATTCAGAGCGAGACCTGCAAACTCCTCTGTCTCCAACTGAAAATTGAATTGATTTCCCGTGCCAGCATTGGTATAGAAATGTACATTTCCCTGAGGCTTTCCTACAATTAAATCCAAATCACCATCCCTGTCCGCATCATAAAAAAATGGTGCATCACCGATCTGCGATTCTACAGGCAACTCCAATGCAACCGCATCAGCCATGGTTAATTGAACAACTCCCCCTTTTGTACCTTTGTTCGGCACATAATAATACACTGGCTTGAGGGTGCCGGTTGCTGTTCCAAAAAATCCCAGGTCTACCACACCATCACCATTAAAATCTGCCCATTGCGGTTTTATATTATACATGCTGATCGCCGCACTGGACAAGCCCAGATAATCTTCCGAGGTTACTTCATAAGCTGGTTCCTGAGCCGATCCGGTATTGGTCAATAGCCATAAGCCTCCTATAAACCCCTTGGTACGAGGTATACCGCCTGTTCCCAGAATCAAGTCCAGATCACCATCCCCATCTATATCAAAAAAAGATGGTGCTGCGTTTTCACCAACATCGATCATTTCATCTTGCAGAAAATTCTTTTGAATGAGCTTAAAATCAGGATTTGAGTTGGTACCAGCGTTGCGATAAAACAAGTTAGAAGATTTAAAATCGACCAAATTACCATCGTTGGAGGCAACACCAGGTGCCACAAGCAAATCGTCGACCCCATCAAAATCTACATCTTCCATAAATGCGGTTGGGAAAATGTGGAAAGAAACAGGATTGGTCGTCGGAAAGTTATTGTCGAAACTCGTAAAATTGGCTATAAGTCCCGACGATGAATTTTTCAGGAATGATATATGGTTGTTACTGACATGGCCCACCAATAAATCCGGCTTTCCATCCCCATTCATGTCTCTTAATAAAATGGAGTTTCCTGCATGCATTACCTTTCCACCCGTATTGTCAGAAACCCCACAAGGCACATTAAATACAAAATCCTCCCCCGATCCCTTGTGGAAATTCCCCCAACAATTCCCATTGCGAGCAAAAACCGGTGCTTTGGCATCACCCAAACTATCCGGAACCCCAAATTTTTCTATACTTAAATTCTGATGTAACTCGATAAATTCTCCTGCAAAATCAAAAGTGATGATATCCAGATCTCCATCTCCATCTATATCAGCAATACCGGGTATATCAGGCCCCGACACCTGAAGATTGATCACAGAACTAAACCCCTTGGTGTGGATTACCTCCTTCTCCATTTCCCAAGCCCAAACCTTTCCTGTTTTTACTTGCTTAAAAACTTTAACGCCCAGCGAGGTACTCGTAAACAAATCTTTCAGCCCATCACCATTATAATCTGCCAAAATCACCCAATTTTCCAACTTTGGAAAAGCGGCTTCATAAGCAGGAGCATAGACAAAAGTCTTTTTTGCTCCGTCCATCGGGTGAGTTGATGCCACAAAAGTGGTAATCCGATTGTTTGTACGATCGAACACTACCAGATCTTCGGTACCATCATCGTTAAGATCCATTTTTAAGAACTGAGAAGAATTTAATCCACCCGCCCAAGGGTTTACCAATTGTTTCCCTTTCACGGTTACCGTTCTTGCTGAATCCCGCTGAAACCAGGCCTGTTGGGCTGTTACCAGATTAGAGACGTGTAAGCACAGAAAAATGAATAAACAGGAGGTATATTTCGTGCGCATCGTTGAATATTATTACGTTAATTTTGCAGGACAGAAGAATGGTTTCTCAAACCTAACGAAATAAGAATCCATTTGATTGAGCCGTCTAAACAAAGTTTAGCCGGCAAAGCTGAATTCTATCTAATCAGTAATGAAGCATTTTCAAATTTACCGCATATAATCCGCTAATTGACACATGTATACTCCGATTGAAACCCTATATGATATTTACAAAAATGGCGCCAAAATATGTACAGACACTCGCCTTATTGAGCCTGGTTGTATATTTTTCGCTTTGAAAGGTGATAAGTTTGATGGAAACCAATATGCCAACGAAGCCTTGCTAAGCGGTGCAGGCTATG
>CALGRQ010000124.1 GCA_937880795.1 uncultured Dyadobacter sp.
GATCTTGGGCAATTTGTACATTCAAATCAGACAACGATCTTTCAAATACTTTTTGTTCGAGTTCAAGCCGGGTTACTTCATAAGGGGCAATCACACCTAGCTTTAATTTTGCCCGAAATGCTTCCAATAGATTTTCCAGTCTATTTTTTTCCTCATTCAACATCCTGAGTTTAGCCTGTTCACTCACCAGGTTACCATAAGTTTGAGCAAGGTTAAAACGGGCGTTTCGCATGACGTCTTCAAATGCTTCCTGTTGCAAAGCCACATTAGATTCGGCCAATTTCACTAGTTTACTACGGCTGGCAGTTAAACTTAAAACCTGTTGCAATTGTAAATTGAACACGCCCCCATTGGGGTTCAACAGATCGGTTTGTTTGCCGTATGGCAAAACCTTGTGAGTATATCCATTGTAGAGATTAGTCTCGAAAAAAAGACTTGGATTATACCACAAACGAGCCTGTTGTATACCAGCCTCAGCAATAGGTATATTGAACTTTTGGGCTATAACCGTGAAGTTATTTTTGATGAATTGCTCCTGGGCCTGTACCAACGATAATTGTAGCGTATCCTGTGCATAGTTGGGAATGCCATTAACGAGCAAAAGCATAAAAATAATGATGCAACGTTTCATTGTATTGAGGCGTTTAGATATAAAAATCAGAAGGTTACTCAGCCTTGTGGCGAACAATACCTTCTGATCTGACTATTTTATTTCACGTCGGGATATTTTGACAATATTTGTTTTGCTTCCTTAGCAAATTGTTTACTTAGCCCAACAGAGTCATTTACAGGATTTTCCAAAGACCCTCTCCATAAGAGTTCATTGCTTTTTGCATCAATTACATCTATCATCAAGGTGCCATCCGTATACTGTTCGGTGTGGTAACCGGTGTTCCATGGATTATAATACCCGCTGTAACCGATAGGAACTATACGTCCTCTATAAATGAATGCTCTTGGTCCAAAGCCATATCCATAGTAGGGATACATTGGGACCGGATTAGCCACGGTTTGTGTTTTTTTTGTTGTATAAATGTGGTACATCAATAACAGATCCGGATTTTGCTCATCCTCCGTTATTCCCTTTTTGAGAAATTCTCCTTTCACTGCTGCCCTGATATTATTTTCTGTGATGCTGTTTCCTCTAAGCAAATCCTTAGCAGAATCTGTATCTGGTCTTACCCAGGCGTATTTTTTATAGTTGGTCAAATGCAATGCGTCAACTTTATCAACTTTAACGGTGGCACAAGCTGCAACGAGAAACAACATGATCAGACTTGTGAAAATGGCTGTCAGTTTCATGATATGGTTCATTTAGAGTGGATAATTTGTTCAACAAAGGAGCCTTTGTTCTATCTCCTATGATGAATCAAATGTATTGCAGTGAACCATTTCTGGAAATACATAGTCGGTATAAACCCCCAAATGGCCGTTAGAACGGGAAAATGGATCGGTGGTTTCTTTTCATTTGCCCGACCCCGTCGTTTAATAAACAGAAAGCTTGGAGCTCTATTTGCCAATATTACCCACAACAGCAGCAGAAAGTGCCGAAAAATTATTGTTGTAATGATGCCCACCCGGAATGGCCAATGCCTTTATATTTTGGCTTTTTAGTTTAACGAACAGCTCACTTTCTTCTTGACTCCCGAATATACAAACCGGTTTCAATTCCTTGATTTTGTTCAATTCAGCCAATACGTGATAAGGCCCATTGGCTCTGCCCAAACTCAACATATCGGCTATATGTATTTCAAAGTCAGCATATTCATCAGGCGAGAGCAATATGATCCCTTTGAGGTGCTTTCTGGTTTCAGTAGCAAATCTATTTACTACGAAGGGAACTACGGAAGCCCCAAATGAAAATCCAACGATTACAAATTCCGACCTATCCCATCCCTGCATATAATAGTCCACCGACCTGCTGATATCAGCGGCTGTCTGCTCAGGTGACTTCTCTTTCCAGAAGTATTTTTGTGCATCCAACCCTACAACCGGCAAACCATCCTTTGCCAAACTTTCAGCTAGCGACTGATCAAAGCTTGTCCAACCACCATCACCCGATATAAAAAAAACAAGAGGCTTATCACTCTTCCGTGCAGCAGGTATCAGCGTAAGAGGTAAAAAACCTAGTTTCTTCGCAGCAACTTTTTGCTCATTTTGTAAACCGTTTTGGATCGTTTTTTGCTCTGCAAAGGATGGCTCCGCAAGAATTTCATTGTAAGCAGCCTTAAACTGTGGTAACCAGTTGGCAGTAACTGAAAAACCGTGCCCAACCTTTGGAAGCGTGATCAATTTTGCCTTGGGCATCCCTTCAAGGAATGTCCTGGTCGCAGCATATGGACAGTTTAAATCCTTAATTCCATTGAGGGCAACAAAGGGAGCAGAGAGATCCAAAGTTCTTTCTAGCCAATATGTTTTCTTATCGGGGGCCAGATGCGACCGTAGACCGGTTCCTTCGCAAAGGGATTTTGGCATCTCAATATCAGGACAAAAGCCCAAAGCCAGGGCTCCTTTGAAAGTATTGGCCGGTGCCTGAGCCAGTATCCCATAAATAAGTGTAGCACCGTAGGAGTAACCTACTAAAACTGGTTTTAGATATTGCGAGAATTGCATTTTTTTCTGAATCATCAGACTAAGATTTTCAAAATCAGATGCGGGGTAAAGGCATTTGGAAGCTTGACTCCCGAATGACTTTTTGTAATGACGAGCGTCGATGCCGAGCACCAGCGCCCCCTGGGCTGCTATACTTTTGGCCATATCTACCACTCCGGTTTCCCAGCCACCATCTCCCGAAACAAACAATGCTACCGAAGTAGGTTCGCTGTCCGGATGATACATGATGATTTTACCAAAAGAGCTATATACAATGGAATCCACTTTATTGGCATAACTTAATTGGCAAGTCAACAACAAGGTTAAAACTACTATGATCAAATTTTTCATTATGAACCAGTTTCAGGTATATCAAAAGATGAATTCTCCTATTTTAAGGTTTGATTACATTGGCAAGTGTAGTAGGAACTTTGAATAAATCGTAATCCTGATCGTAAATGAGGTATTTATTGTACCAGACCGGCGAAAACTTTTCTTTGAAATCGCGGAGACCTTTATAATGCGAGAACGTTCTGATCTTTTCATAAGCAAATTTCATCGATCGTTCAGGAAAATTCTGAGGGTTAGCAATTCCTGAAAGTGGAGCAAATCCCAGGTTACAAGAATCAAAACCTTCCCTTTTTAAATAATTAAAAAGCGCTACAATGATGAAGTCTATAACTCCATTGGGAGCATCTGAGGTTTTCCGTATGAGATCATAAGTTCCTTCCCCCGGTGCATAATCCGGAATAATGTTTAGAAATGCTACAATCTTTTCATCGCTGTCCTCAACGGTTATAATGGTTTGCTTTTCCAACTCTTCCGGCAAAAACATCCCCTGAGAAAATACAATTTCAGATCTTCCCGTATCTTTCAACCATTCATGAGACACCGTGCCTAACCTATCCAACATGTGGTCGTTAATCGGTGCCGCATATATTTTGGTATAGTATCCCTTTTCAGAAACCTTCTTCAATGCATTCCGAATGGATTTTTTGGAGCCGCCATCTAATGAAAAAGAGTTTAAGTCCAAAACAGCTTCCTGGCCCAAAAACAATTTTCTTTTGTTGGGGAAAAGTGTGAGCTTCTCCTCCGGAACTCGGTAGTACAAGCTTTTCAATCCCCTCTCAGAACAGTATTTTTCAAATGCTTCGATGCAAGCCCTTAGTTGATCTTTTGGGCCAACGGGGCACTCCAGCACAACGGCAAAATTACCCGTAATTCTATAGGCAATAAATGCCTGGCTATTTTCTGATCTAAAGATTAGTTTATCGGCATAAGCCTTAAAATAATCCATACCAGAATTGCCATATAAAGTCATTTGCTGTTTGGCCCATGCGAGATCGTCATCTTCAACGGACGCTTTCAGTAAATAGGGTCTCACCAGCGTATACACTAGGAAAGCGATACAGACAAACCCACATATATTAAGCGAGTAGAGAAAGTCTCTTGCAAAATCATCATTCGGAAGTAAATCTTCACTTCCCACCAATAGAAAATTTTGTATTGTATACCGAACAGATTCCCGCCAAGAAAAATCGATATTAAAATGCTTCTGATCGAGATAATAAAACCCTACACAACCATAAAGCAATACTGCAAGAGACGTAAGCAACGTAGTTTGCAGGCCAATGATCCCAAGTCTCCGATTGTTTCTTATATAGTATTCCTTTCTTGAAATCAGAAGTATACCCAATACACATGAAGCGAAAATTGCCTCCTCATAATCCATCGCTTTGGTCAGGTTTCCAACGATGGAAAGCATACAAAAAAACAAAGCAAAATACCAGGCCATACGCAATCCTTTAAGCATAAAGGCTGCGGTAACCAAAAGCAGTAATCCGGTAATAAAAACGAAATAATTTGAAACCGTTATCGCTCCAATCGGGAGAAAATCTTTGAGGAATGTAAGTCGCTGACCAACAGCCGGAGTTAAAACAGAGACAATATTGACCAAACCCAATACCAGCAGCAGCAAGGCCGGAAAGACTCGCATCAGAAGCCTGTTAATTTTCAACAGAAAACTCATTGCACCAACGAACAAGGGTAGCCAAAATTCAAAGAACCGATAAAAAAAAGTGATAGAAATAGCCACCACATCATTATATCCAAAACGAATGAGAATGTAACTCATCGAAACTTCAATGGCCCCAAGACCACGTAAAAACGGGGAGGCTATAAGAAATATAACTGCTACGATATAACCAATCGTTGCGGCTAGCAAGGAAGGTTGCAAACCAAGTGCAAGCATAGCGATATACACATGTGCAATGCCTGTTAACTCAATCAATATACTATATACCACCACATAAAAAAAGTGACGCTTATTGATTTTATTACTTTGTAAATCTGCTATACTGGCTTCAACCGATGGAGCATAAAGAATCAATTTTTTATATATAATCCCCTTATTCAATATTGAGTTATATAACAAATAAATCACCCCGACGAAAAGTAACAACGTTACCAGGGCCATCCACTCCCCTGCTCCAATACTCCCCTGGGCCAGTGCTAACAAAAATGCCGGAATGGCCACTAATATTACCGATACAATACCCACGAAGGCGTAAATGGAAGAAGCAAAGTGAATCTGGCTTTTAGAAACCCCTTTGCCCGCGATTGGGCCTGCAAAAAAGGCAAGCGAAGAAATCCCGCCAGCCGGCAAAAAAACGCTTATGAAATTTCTTTTCAGGAAAAGTACTACCGAATCATAAAAGGATACCTTACAACCCATAGCAGCAAAAGATTCTATATACATACCCCCTTGCAAAGCTATATACACAAAAACAAGTAAGACACCCACAATTAGCCATTCCCAATTTGAGGTAGAGAGTATATGCTGAACCTGATGCAACTCTGCTTCTTCGTGTCGCATAAACCAGATTCCCAGCCCAATGAAAAATAACGTGAATATATACTGCCCGATGAGCTTTCCATTTTCACGGGCATAGGGAATCCATTTACGTCTCAGAAAAACCATAGGTCTCATACTTCTTGGAATCAGCGTAAAAAAATCATCTTCCTTTTAGGGGATAATCTTTCAATTGAACAAAAGAATACCCCTGAGCCCTGAGAGAAGGAATTATTTTCATGAGTGCCTCATAAGTATTCCATTCAGGATGATTGAAATGCATAATAATCAGTGCGCCTGGTTTCACATGTTTAAGGACTGCATCTTCAATGGTTTTAACAGGCGTAAAAGGGACTGCATCTCCTGATAATACATCAAAACTGATCATTGTGACATTGAGTACCCGGGCAATTTTGGCACAGGCCTCGTCCGTATAGGCGGTAGAAGATCTGAAAAATAAGGGTCTACGGCCTGTTATTTTTTCGATTTTGAGCTCATTAGCCTCAATTTCATCAAAAGCATCCGGCACATCGGCCGTTCCCTTTATCCCATATTCGCTTTCTCCGTCCACCGAGCAGGGTCTGTGATTCAGTCCATGATTTTCGATTTCGAATAAATTATCCTTACTAAGTGTCAGGAAGGTATCGTAGTTGGCGTCAATCCATTTTCCTGAAAAAAATAGCGTTGCCGGAATCTTTTCTTTACGCAGATAATCTATCAACTCTGCATCATATCCACTTCCATGCGCCCCTCCACAAGCATCGAAAGTAAGCGCCAGTATTTTTTGATTGGTTATGATGTCCTCATCAACCCCTTTTACAAATTCACCCCAACTCCCCGGCTTTGTATGTGCGAATGCTTGTACCACCTCTTGCTTCTTTTGAAGATACGCCTCATTCGCATAAAGGTGGCGTATAAAATTGTTGTTTTCAGTACTTATCTGCTGCGCATTACAGTAGTACCCTATCAACAATATCGGAACAATCCTGGATAAGCGTTTCATTTAAGAAGGATTATTAGAAACAATGAACTCGCTATAAAACTGTCGTGCTTCGATCAATGCTTCCTGACATACCGTAGTAACCAGGTTTACTTTTCCCTGAATTTCACGTAGTTCCAACTGCCCGTGTTCAAGATCCGTAAGCGCCTGATCGAGCCGATCCCCTAGTCCCATAACCGATATGCTCGTTTTCATGCTATGGGCAGTTCTTCTAAGCACTTCCACGTCATGGGTTTCACATGCCTTCTGTAAAGCGTTAAGCTCCATGGGTACCAAATGGAGAAATTGTTCGGTAACCATTTTCTCATACTCCAAATCTCCATCTCCAATCTCTTTTATATAGGTGAGATCAATCGTTTTGAATTTAGAATTATGTTCGTTATATGGCTGGGATTTAACCTTATGAGTAAACAACGTCAAAAGTGCCTTCTTCACATCAACTTCTCGAATGGGTTTAGATATATGATCATTCATTCCATAAGAAAGGCACTTATCCCGCTCTCCCGCCATTGCATTGGCCGTCATCGCGATTATAGGAACGTTTAACCGAAGACTATTTCTGATCTCATAGGTTGTAGTATACCCATCCATTTCTGGCATTTGAATATCCATGAAGATGAGGTCAAAACGCTCAATCCTTAACATTTCTAACGCCTCCTTTCCATGATTCGCAATTTTGGCCACAAGTCCCCAACCTTCAAGTAAATGACTGATCACCCCTTGGTTAATCACGTTATCTTCCACAACCAATATTTTAAGATCAGTTGGAACCTTATCTTCGCTTAAAACAGTATCAAACCTATCTACTAAGGGAGCTTCTTCGTAGCGTTGATAGGGCATTACAAACTCAATTTTGGTACCTGCTCCAACCTCACTCTTCACTTCGATATTGCCATTTTGAAGGTGCACGAGATCACGTACAATGGACAATCCCAATCCGGTTCCACCAAATTTCCTTGTCGTGGAATCCTCAGCCTGGCGAAATCTTTCAAAGATCGTATCCAGCTTATCTTCTTCTATACCTATTCCTGAATCGACGATGGAAAACACCAGTTCGACAGATCCCTGAGATATTGATTTCACAACTATACTGAGCTGAATACCCCCTACTTCTGTAAACTTTATGGCATTCCCTATCAGGTTAACTAAAATCTGGGTTAGTCTTGTAGCATCACCCCAAACCGTTGCAGGCAAATCAGCAGACAGATCAACTTCTATTTTCAGTCCTTTTTCTTCAATTTTTTGATGGAACATCATCACCACGGAATGGACCAAATCAACAACACTGAAAGGTGCTTGCTCTAAACGCATCATTCCCGATTCAATTTTAGACAGGTCAAGAATGTCGTTTACGATGGACAAAAGTGTTTCTGATGACTGATGAACCGTGTTTATGTAAAGTTGGGCGTCTTGATCCAGCTTTTTGCGTTGTAATAAATTGGTATACCCCAAAATGGCATTTAAAGGAGTCCGAATTTCATGATTGCTAAAAAATTCTCTTTAATCAGCGCTGCTTCTTTTAACTTTTTCTCACTGGTATTAAGCTGTCCAATTAAATCCGCCTGCCTTTTCATTCTGTTAACAATGTATAGAAAAACTGCAGTTAGCAAAATGAGCACAACCAGAATGATATACAAGTTCCAACTCAACACCTTTTTGCCACTGTTGTCAACCAATTTTACTTTTTCAGTCAATGCAGCCCGACCGCTTGTGTCTATCTTATAAGTTAATTTTATGATTTCATCCGTAAGTCTAATTGCCTTGGTATCCAGCGTGACGTTTTCAATTGCTGGATTGGATGTCGTGTAGAAACTATCTACCAACTGCCTGCTGAGGCCAATTTTTGTACCGATAAGGGCATCCATTTCAGCAATGAATGCCTTTGAAATCAAAGTATCACTAACCTGATCAATCAACCGATTATCATGCTGAATCTTGGCAATCGCCTTTTCAAAATCGGCCCTTTTACTGGAATCCCGAACACTTACGGCTGTTTTAATTTTATCGTCTAGCAATAGCACATCTTTCTGCAACCTTACCAGCTCGTTACTTAATTTGTACTCCTGTAATAAACTTTCGTTTCCGCTTATCAGCTCACGAACATTACTATTGGTGAAATACTGGGCTAATAAGAGCACAACCACCCCCATCACAAAACCACCGGTTATATAATATGTATGGGTTCGTATACTCATAATTAGCTTTCATTTAAAAATTAGCTATTCGCAGACTCTTTGCCTGTGAATTGTTAATGTGAAAATAATACAGGGCAAGACAGAGGCGC
>CALGRQ010000125.1 GCA_937880795.1 uncultured Dyadobacter sp.
ACTGTGCGGCAAGCTACCATCCGGCTTATATATTACTCCTTTTTTAACCCACATTTTTTTTAACAGTATTTAGTTTTAGCAAACCAAGTAACGACAACGATTTAGCGTTGTCTGTAATAATGAAAACTATGACCTAACTAACCGTTTTTAGTAAACAGTTTACAGCAGTTACCGAAGCTATGCTTAACGTAATTTTATATTCTTGACACAAATAGGAGATCAGCGACTTTACTATTTAACTGGCTGAGAAAAGATAAACTTTTCTGAATTATCCATCATATATGTCAACAACCTACCAACCTCTCTGCTTTGGCTATACAGTTCTTCAAAAACGTCAGAATTGATGTAGCCGCACTCTTTTGAAAATAATAGCCAAACCTGCGTTTCGCTATTTTCACTGTCGGAATCCGAAAGTTTAGAAATGCAGTGAGCCCTATATCTCCTCTTTCTGTAAGCTTCACCAATATTTGCACATACAGAACGAGAACTTCTGCGTATCTGATCAGTTAAAGAATATTTTTCTTCACTTGGAAAAGTTTTACTCAGCTGAAAAATTTTCATCGATAAATCAAAACCTTTCTGAAACGCAATTAAGTCTCTAAAATCACTATAAGCCATATACAAATAGATTAGGACTGTTATTCGAATGCATCCAGAATAATCTGTAAGTAACGTTATCAATGAAAACTGTTCACTTAAAACTTCCGACTATAGAGCCTTAGTCTACTGCCTTCTCCGCTCTAAGTCTCCAGTTGTCCACGAAATCTTTTCCTGGAATTGGAAGATCAATGTCTACTTCCGGTGCTTTCGCTGTAACTCTGTATTCCATGATATAGAAAGCATTTCCGAACACATAGTGAAGCTTGAAATTTTCAATGTTGGTAGGTACGTCTTCAATTGGTACCTCAGCGCGGAAAAGCGGGTTGGCTTTCAGCAATGTAGCATAAGTTGGAGTATTTCTCAGCCAGGGAGCAACACTCTCATCGCCCACAACCACTTTACCTCCTGGTTTTACCACACGAGTTAGTTCATCAAAAGCTCTCTTTCTTTCGGAGAATGTATTGATACCACCAAAATGGAATACGGCATCAAAAGTGTCATCTGCAAAAGGCAGATAAGATCCGTTTCCTAAGAAATAATGAACATTAACATCGTCTGTTGAAAGTTTGTCCTGAGCCAATTTCAACATATTTGGAGAAAGATCTGATAGTACCGCAGTTCCACCAGGTCTTACTTTATCAAGAATTAAAGCAGAGTCTTTTCCTGTTCCTGCTCCTACTTCCAAGGCCTTCATGCCAGGTTTGAGCTCCATCAAATCGATAAAAAATTGGCGAGTTGCCGCTTCGTCGGAATGGTTAAGTGTTTCAAATACCCAAGAAACCCCCTTATCATATCGCAAAAATGCCTGATCGTAAAGGAATTGTTCTCTGGCATCACCAGGAAGTAACTCTTTGGGATATAACATGTTGACAATACCTGTATCGCCAACTTCATAAATTACACCATCTTTGCTTGTCAGTGTTTTACCATCTTCCGAAATGGTTAGTGTGCCGCCGGTTAGTGGACAAACCAGCGATTTTAGAAACTCCTTATGATCCATTTTGTATTTTTCTAATTGATATAGCGTTTCAAAATTACTTTTTTTCTTTGGAAGAACATTC
Organism: uncultured Dyadobacter sp.; assembly: GCA_937880795.1. Classification (GTDB taxonomy): domain Bacteria; phylum Bacteroidota; class Bacteroidia; order Cytophagales; family Spirosomataceae; genus Dyadobacter. Next base: position 1,662 of record CALGRQ010000125.1, read on the forward strand.
AAAGTAACGATCCTTCTTCTCAAATGGTATAATTCTAAGTCATTGTGTGCAACAGTAAGACGCTCAATTCTATTTATTCGTACCTTTGGAATGTATCCGGTTCTTGTTTCCGGACTGTACCGTTTTTTGCTGCTTATTTATGACTCAACTTCAGGAAAAAATAAAATTACTTGCCAAAGAGCCCACCGTCAACATCTTCATAGTAACCCGGAACTTTCATTCGAGGAATTTAATACTGCCGCCTATGTAGCGAAAGAGCTGCGTGCAATCGGACTTCAACCACAGGAAGGGTTTGCCGGAACAGGCGTGGTTGCACTCATTGAAGGCCGCAATCCGGAATCGAGAGTGGTTGGGCTTCGTGCAGATATGGACGCCTTACCCATTTTGGAAGCCAACGACGTTCCCTATAAATCGTTGGTACCCGGCGTAATGCATGCTTGTGGTCACGATGTACATACGGCCAGCTTACTAGGAACCGCAGAGATCTTGTACAAGTTAAGAGATCAGTTTGAAGGCACTATTAAACTGGTGTTCCAGCCCGCGGAAGAAAAAGCGCCGGGGGGTGCTTCCCTAATGATCAAGGAAGGAGTGCTCGAAAACCCTCGTCCTGCCAGCATGATTGGCCAGCATGTTGCTCCCAATATCCCTGCCGGTAAGATTGGTTTCCGCGAAGGCATGTATATGGCCAGCACAGATGAACTTTACCTAACCGTGAAAGGAAAAGGAGGCCATGCGGCAGCACCGCATCAGCTGATTGACCCCGTTTTAATGGCTTCTCATATCATTGTTGCATTGCAGCAAATTATAAGCCGCAACAGAAATCCTGCAAACCCTGCCGTCCTTTCATTTGGTCGTTTTATTGCCGACGGTGTTACCAATGTAATTCCTAATGAAGTGACCATCCAGGGAACCTGGCGTTGTATGGACGAAGTATGGCGTGAAGAAGGACTTCAAAAAATGAAAAAACTGGCCGAAGGCATCGCAGAATCGATGGGAGGCTCGGTCCAGTTTGATATTATAAAAGGTTATCCATTCCTGAAAAATCAACCGGAACTAACCCGACGTATGCGCACCGCAGCCACGCAGTATATGGGTGCAGAAAACGTCGTAAATCTTGATCTATGGATGGCAGGTGAAGACTTTGCTTTCTACTCACAAGTGGTTGACTCCTGCTTTTATCGATTAGGTACCAGAAACGAAGCTCGTGGCATTGTCTCCGGCGTTCATACTCCTACCTTTGATATTGACGAATCGGCATTAGAAATTTCAACCGGATTGATGAGCTGGCTAGCCATTTCAGAACTCAATGCTTAGGTATATACCGTTTAAAGAAGCTATTTACTTTCAGGCTTATTACGCCTAAAATAGCTTCTTTAAATATTCCCTTAGACATCTTCGATGCTCCTTTTGTCCTGTCTGTAAAAATGATGGGAACTTCCTTGATATCAAATCCATATTTCCATGAATTGAACTTCATTTCAATCTGGAACGCATATCCTATAAACTTGATATTGTCTAAATTGATCGTTTCAAGCACTTTGCTGGTATAGCAAATGAAACCTGCAGTAGGATCCATAATTTTCATCCCGGTTATCATGCGCACGTAATATCCGGCAAAATAAGACATAAGTACCCGGTTGATTGGCCAGTTTACCACATTTACGCCGGTGATATACCTGGATCCAATCGCCACGTCATGTTTGTCTACAGCACAGGCGTTATATAGGCGAATCAAGTCTTCTGGTGGATGAGAAAAATCTGCATCCATTTCAAAAATATATTCATATCCACGCTTTAGAGCCCACTTAAAACCATGAATATAGGCAGTCCCTAACCCTAGCTTACCTTTTCTTTCTTCCAAATGAAGGTTGGTTGTAAACTCCTCGGCCATCAGGCGCTTTACGATATTAGCGGTGCCGTCTGGTGAGCCGTCATCAATGATCAGTACGTCAAATGGCTGACTAAGGCTAAATACCTTACGTATAATCGCTTCAATATTATCAATTTCATTGTAAGTAGGTATAACGACAATACTATTGTTCACGGCTCAATATTTTAAGTTCAACGTTGGCTAGAAAAATGGCTTCTTAGGGTTGAATATTTTTACTTATTTCTTGCTTATCTATCTTCTTATTTACCTCTTCATAAATCTGAGACATCTGTTTAGGATGCATCATGTAGTAATCATAACTACTGCGGTATATCATCGTATCGACCTTATGCTTCTTCCAAATCTCTTCTTTCAGTTTATTAAAAACCATCAAAGAAGAATCGGATGACTTAAGCTGGAGCCGGCTCACTCGCGATTCGGCAATGTGAATATCCGTTAATATTGAGGCCATTTTCTCCGGCGACAACCCACTTTCTGGTGGTTTTTCATCAGATGAGCACCCTGCAAGGGTTATAAGACCAATTATGAAAAGGAGGGAAGAATATGAGAAATTCACAGCACATTTAACCATAACTCTCAAATACCTATCTTTGTTTAGCGCAATTAAAGTGCAAAGGTGGTAATTTTTTTGCAAAACGCATGTTCCAACAGTTCTTAAGCAAGATCCGAAAATACGAAATACGTATGCGCAAGGCTGTAAACAGCGAGCGATACGGTAATTTCCATTCTGTTTTTAAGGGGTCAGGACTTGAATTTGACGACCTACGCCTATACCAGTATGGTGATGACGTAAGGGCTATTGACTGGAATACTTCTGCAAAAGGCCACGGGACTTTCATTAAAATATTTAAAGAAGACAAGGAGCAAACAGCATTTTTTATGCTCGATGTTAGTGCTTCTCAACAGGTGGGAGAGGTAAAAAAATTAAAGATCGATATTGCCAAAGAAATCTGTGGAGTACTTACTTTATCTGCAATTCAGGAGGCCACGCGGGTTGGTTTACTTTGTTTTTCTGACCGCACCGAGCGCTATATAAGGCCATCGGATGGGATGAAACATGGGTACAGCCTTATATCTGAGCTTTACAAACTTGTACCGGAATCCCTACAAACAAATCTAGCCGATTCCATTTTAGTAGCGTTGAACGTATTGCGCCGGCGAAGCCTTGTATTTTTAATTTCTGACTTTATTGACGAAAACTATCATCATAATCTTAAGGCACTTTGTCGGAAACACGATGTAATTGTTATTCATTTGTACGATGAGCGTGAAACAAACTTGCCCAATTTGGGTATTATACCTTTGTTTGATGCCGAAAAACAACGTACAGTTTGGGTAAATACCTCATCCAAACAATATCAGGAGCAAATGTCTGTTAACTTCAAAACCAGAAGTTCCGAATTAAAAACAATTTGCCACCAAAACCGGGCAAGCTATTTGGCGATCAATACCCAAGAAGATTACGTACCCGCACTTATTCATTTGTTTAAGGTTCGTAATTTTAGCAAAACGACGGCCTCGTAATCTCCCAATGCGTTTCAACAGTACTTCCATATCAGACCGACCGCAGAAAAATGATTTCTTCAGGAACCTATTCATCGCAATGGTTCTTCTGATGCCGTTGTTAAAAGCAACCGATTCTTTTGCACAACAAGTTAAGCCACAAGGCAAGTTTTTGACAGACAGTATAGAAGTAGGTAAACCGTTTTTATTCGCTCTCAGTTTTAATCATGCACCAGATCAAGAAGTTTTCTTTCCGGACAGCGCTTTCAACTACACCCCTTTTGAAATTTTATCCCGGAAAAGCTTTACTTCCTCAACCAATGACAGTGGTAACTTAACCC
>CALGRQ010000126.1 GCA_937880795.1 uncultured Dyadobacter sp.
CTGGAAAGCGCTCATTAAACACAGCAACCCGCCGATAGGCTAATTTATATACCATCCTGAAAACTAGCCCCGTTAAAATAACCGAAACAGCCCCAACGATATACAACACGGTTTGTTTGCCAAAATAGGCAAGCAGACCAAAGAAAACCATCACAACAAGTTGTGTGATAACCGCCCGTCTACGTACCGAAATCAGACTATCATGGTAATACCTCCTTAGGTCATCAACAGACAATATAGGGCCGGGCATGTGAATGGTGGGTTATGTAATGGTTAAATAGGAAGTAATGCTTGTTTTTGGAAAACTAAACGTTTATCTCCTGAACAGTTTAAGAAGCACAAAGGAAATAGTCATACCGAGCACGCCTGTAACAATAGCCAACAACGAACCGCCTATGAAGTACTGCATGAAATTAATGTGAATTGACTCCAGTGTCACATCTTCCATACTTCGGATTTGTACTCCGTTGTTATAAAACAATCCACCAAACCGATAACTAAGCCATATGATTAGGGGAATCATAGGTGGGATACTGATATTTGCGGCAGTGAGAAAAAGTACCTTATTCATGCGAAAATAGATTGATAGTGGTATTCCCACCAACAACTGAAAGCCCCATATAGGAACGATCCCCATAAATAATCCGAAACCAATTGATTTTGCCTTACTCATGTTGGACTCGTTCTTTTTGGTAGCCTCTTCTCTGATAATTCGCCACAATCCTTTTTTTTGGATATAAAGGAACAATCGCTTGGGTAAATACCATAAAAGTGTAAGCAATACCAACCATGTGTTGAGTATACTTATTCTGGTAAAATCTCTAAATGGCCGAAAGTGGGTAACACGCTCGTCTTTATCATATATTACTTTAATGTCGATAGGAATAATGGGAACATTCTTCCAGGCCAATTTGACAATTACCTCAATTTCAGTTTCGAATTTACGTGTGAACAACCAGGTATTTTTTAATGGTTCTAGCGGATATAACCGAAACCCGGTTTGCGTATCCGGTAAAGTCAAGCCCGTTTCAAACCAAAACCAAAAATTGGAAAACTTATTACCAAAAGAACTTTTGCCTGGTACTCCGTCCTGCTTCATATTGCGAGAGCCCATTAACAAAGCACCTGGATTTTTAACCGCCGCTGCTATGAAAAGAGGAATATCATCGGGCAAATGTTGTCCATCGGAATCGATTGAAATCGCATTGGTGTAACCCAGTCGAATCGCTTCGTTGAAACCACGTCGCAGTGAATATCCTTTACCCTGATTGGTGACATTGTCCAAAACCAGTATCTGATCCTTGTATTCAGACAAAATCATACTGGTTTGATCGGTAGAACCGTCATTGATCACGATCACGTTTACCCCAGCAGCATGCAAAAGCACCCCATCAATAACCCTTTGCAGTGTTTTTTGATTGTTATAGGTTGGAATGAGTATACAGCAGTGAATATCTTTAAGCGTCATCAGTAATGGTAAGTCGGGTTAATAGGCACACACGCCTTCTCTCCTTATAGCAAGGTAACGTATGCTATTTGTGCTTTGAAATAGAAACTTCCATTACAACTTCCGGAGCATGTTACATCTATTTGCTCACCCTCTGTAAACTTAATGGATATCTCTAAGGTGGAGGTCACCACCGGGTTAAGTACCTCCAAAAACTTGCAGGTCCGCATGGTTTTAAGTCGAAGTGTACTACCCAAATGCTGTTCTAATATTTCCTTAACGATCTGCAATTGAATCACTCCGGGCGTAACAGGTGCACCAGGAAAGTGCCCTTCAAATATGCTATGCTTTGCATTCAGTTCAATTTCGGCCAGCAGCGTGCCCGCTTCAGATCGGA
>CALGRQ010000127.1 GCA_937880795.1 uncultured Dyadobacter sp.
GCCGGGATGGAGTCGGTGGCCAATAAAGCAGGTTATAATCTTTTGATCAGTCAGTCCCTGGAATCGGGTAGTAAGGAAAGAAACAACGCACGAACCATGTACGACAGTCGGGTGGATGGGCTGCTCGTTTCCTTGGCCTATGATACACAGGGTTTTGAGCATTTTGAAAATTTTATAGCCAAAGAAGTTCCCATTCTATTTTTTGACCGGATTTTTGATCATCCTCGTTGCGGTGGCATCGTGATAGACAATCAGTTGGCTGGTTATGAAATCACGAAACATCTTATTGATCAGGGATGTAAACACATTGTCCATATTACGGGGAATCTGAGCCGAAACGTGTACGCCGATCGTTATCAGGGGTATCGGAATGCACTGGAAGCATATGGTTTGCCATTTGAAGAATCATTTGTAATTGAAACCAATCTTTTTCAAGACTCAGGAGAAGATGCCATCGCAAAAGTTCTGGCGATGGGTGGGGCGCCAGATGGACTTTTTATTGCTAATGATATATGTGCCGTGAGTTGCGTGAAAGAATTAAAGCGCCTGGGATATCGTATACCGGAGGATATTGCCGTTGTCGGTTTTAACAATGATCCTGTTTCGGAGGTGGTAGAACCTAATTTAACTACGGTACACTACCCTGGAAGAGAAATGGGAGAAATGGCCGTGAAAACTATGATTGACCATTTAAATGGAACTGCTGTGATGAATACGCAGGATATAGCTGTGATGCCGCATGCATTGATTTTGCGGGATTCTTCATCTAAGTTGACGCCGAATCAGATCTCGATTTAATGATGCCGGTAGAAGCTATATTTTCCACCGGCATAAATATCTTATTTCAAACTACAGATAAAAATCTGTTGACTTCCAGCCGGATTTTCGTCGGTTTTTATCCTCCGATTGAAAGCAAGGATTTTCCCGTCCGGAGACCACACCAAATTGGTAGGAGCAGGATGAGAGGGGGCGGTCAACGGTCTGATTCGTTCAGTAAATGGAGTAGTTCCGGTTCTACACAGCATAATGCCGCCGTTCCAAACATAGGTTAAGTGTTGCCCATCTGGATGCCAGCGCAAGTTTCCTGATACGTCTGATTCATGCTCTGTCAATTGAATGGGTGTTCCACCATGGGGAGAAATCACAAAAATCTGTTGAATGCCCTTCGGATCGTAGGCCATATAGGCCAGTTGGGAGCCGTCTGGTGAGGAGCGGACAATACCCATGCATCCCGGTTTGGCGTTGGCTGTTGTATGGGTTAATCTTCTCTGAATAGTACCTTTGGGAGGCATTGGGAATGTGTTTTTGGTACCTTCCAAAGGGCCAAATTCGCCCGGTACGGTGATGTCTTCGGGTATATCCACCACAAAAACCTCCGGTACATCGGCACCGCGTTTGTCCTTAACAGTTCCCAGAAATACCCTTGCTCTTTGTCTTTGGTTGTTTTTGTTTAAATAACCATTTTGTCCGATCCAACTGTCGCTTGCCGCGTGACTAATATCATCGCTGCCCGGCGTAGGCTCAGGTACGACCCGAACCACAAGCGCACTAAACCAGGTACCGTTCACATTTTCGGTATTTTGATCAACCTTAACGGGTATACCTTTTCGGGATACGCCAATGGTTCTTAAATTTTGGCGCTGGCCGGTACTGTCTTCCAAGGCTTTCAGGATGGCGTCGTTGTAGGTATAGCCAATCCATTGACCATCGCCACTCCATTCATGCCGGTGCGTACCGCCGCGAAGGGCCCCGGGTGTGAAAGGAAAAGTTACATCCCGTGCATCCATGAATATAGGTACGTTTGGATGGGCATCTTCAATAATCACTCCGGTTCGGCGCCATTGTTGATAAGGATTATCCTCCGTACTGTGTGTTAAGCCATGTATAAATACAACGGCATTGTCTTTCGGGCTATAACTTACTGCTCCTGCGCCTGGTCCCCAAACCTGGTTGTTTTTGATGTCGAATAGTATTTGTTTTTCGCCGGTATTAATATTGACTCTTTCTATTCGCGAAGAAACAGGTATGCCGCCTTCGTCGGTTCTGGTGTCGTAAGCGAGCCAATGGCCGTCTGGAGAGAAATTATCATTATTATCCAAGTCGTGGTGATAGCTCAAATCATGCGTGATTTGCTTCTCTTGTAAGTCGTCGTCTGGAGTACAGCCGTTCATGGTGGCAATCAGTAAAATAATTAAAATGCGTTTCAAAGTTAAGGCTGTCATAGCTTATCGTAAAGTAAAAAACTGCCTTTGGACCAGGATTATTTTTGAGCAACCGGGGCACTAATAACACCCAGGTAGCGGCCCATCCAATAGGGTAGGAGCCATATATCACCTGCGCTGTGCTCGTCATTGCCATTGCCGTGCATACGATCCAGGGTAAAGGTATTACCATTGTGTCGTTGTATCGGTCGTTCATCCGGAGGCAACACCTCTTTGGTGGTTTGCTTACGGAAATTTGGAGCCATCAATTCTATATCTTTTCGGTGGCTATTCTTGATCTGCCAGTTGATCAGGTCCATTGGGTGCTCTTGCAAGAACCAAACGGCTTCTTTTAAATCAAATTCATTGGTGCCGGTCAGCGCGGTGAAAATGTTCCATGCACCTTCTTTTTCGGGTCTTTCGGCTTGCCAGTGATCAATGATCGCCTCCTTGTATTTGGCCTTTAATGTATCGTTAAGTGCATAGCGATAGAGCCCCCAATAGCCGAGGAAATACATTTCGTCGTCGGAGTGATTCCAGCCGTCGGACATCAATTTACTATGATCATCCGCATCTTCCGGAGCCATTCCTATCACACGCATTGGGCGCATCAGGTTTTCCAGGTAGCCATTTTTGGTCATTAACTCCAAGGCCTTTTCCTTGTATTTTTCTTTTTTGGTGTAATGGTAAGCTGTTTGAAGCATCGCCACAATGTTGGAAGAATTGAGCTTGCGGTCGCCTACGTTGATTGGAAATCCATTCACATACTTAGGATTCCATTTTCCCCACATCGTAGGTTTGCCATCAAAATCAATCAGGTACATATCGTTTTTAATGATGTGCGACATGAGTGTGTCGATGAGTGTAACGGCTCTGGTTTTAAGATTTTGATCGTCGATAAGTTCTGCCATCGCACCATAAGCAAAAATATGTCCGATCACTTCATCGCTGCTTGTGGTCGATTTCCAGTCCCATTCTTTCTCTGGGGCATGTTGCCAGCGTTCAGGATCACTGAGTTCGTTAATATGGCCTTGGCGTTCAAAGGACCGGGCTGGGAAGCCTGGTACCGGATTTATACTGAACAACCTTTCCATTGCTTCCAGCGACTCGCGGCAATTCCGCAAGGCAACACTGTCCTTTGTAACGGCATATCTGAAAATTTGTCCTCCCAGATACATGGATGTCCATAGTCCATCATTGTCTGAATCTTCCATGAAACCGGTGGATAAATCGCCATGTTGCATACCGGCTAAGGTAGCGTTCATACCGTTGCGGAGGTGTCGAAGTCTTACTTGTTCCTCAAAAAACTGCGCTTTTTGTTCCAGTGTGATTGGGTTGAATTCAATTTTGGCGAGTCCCTTTTGCGTAACAATCAATACCGAGTTTGATGGACCCTGTGCAATATGGCGTACCTGGTTACCCGGAAGCCAACGTTCTCCATAGTAATAGTCAAACTTTTCGTCCTCCCGTAATTTAAAGGCGCCTTCGGGCGTACCAAACCACAATTGGTTGTTGACTTCCTTAACATGCGTGATTTTTGTTACAGGCAATTTTTTGTGGATTTCGCCTACCTGTTTTTGTGCGCTGATGTTAAATTCGATATAACCATCGCTGGTTCCGATTACAGCCAGGGTGTTATTTTTGAACAGGTCGAAGGAGGAGAAATTATTGCCTTCAAACACTTTGGTTAAACTCCCTTTTTGTGGATTTAGTGTCGAAAGTGATTTTTGACCCAAAATCCAGAATTGCTGGTCGCTATTGTTGTAGCGGATTTCGAGTACTTCGTCCTGATCTGGCTTGCCGGCCCATAGGTTTTTAGAGTCCTGTATGAGTTG
>CALGRQ010000128.1 GCA_937880795.1 uncultured Dyadobacter sp.
AAAATAGTGAACCATATAAATACCGAAGCCCAATTTTGTCAGATTCTTCAATATATTCTGTATGAAAGCGCTATTGATGCGTATTTTCTGAATCATTATGAAAACGGCTATGGTCATCAACAACACGTTAGGTGTACCGTACAAGAAGAAAAGCTCTATGTCTTCTTCTGTTGACATAGGATTAGACACCATTCCAAGGTAACCCTTATAAGTTATGGTGTAACCAACGACGAAAAATAAAAAACCGATTATCAAAGTTTTTATCAAGCTCAAATTGTTATATTTCGATAAGTAATATCCCAATAACAGATAACCGTTAAATCCTGCAAAATAATAGAATAAGTCAAATCGTGGGTTCCAAGCACTTGCGCCAAACACATACTCGCTAAAATATTTATACATATAGGGTAAGAAAAGGCTTAGCATCCAAATTAATAAATAAAATCTCAACTGCTTAGCTGTGGCTTTCTCTACCCATGCAGAGAGGATTGGCATAAACAAATACAGACCGATCAACATGTATATATACCACATGTGTGTGTCGTAAGCAGTAAAAGTAAAAGGAATCATTAGAATATTTTTTAAACTATCAGAAAAACTTTGCGAAGGATTATCTCCAGCATATACAAAGAAATCTGTAATCACAGAACTGTCGAGTTTTAAAACTCCTGTAAACCATGGAAAAAGGTTATATAAAACTGACCAAATCAAGAAAGGAGGAATAATTCTCATCAACCTTTTCTTGTAAAATGAAGAGCTGTCTATTTTTATCGGCAAAAGCAGCATACCCGTTAGCATCACAAACAATGGCACGCAGGCTCTTAAGAATGCTCCGTATGCTGTTCCCCAAAAGTTGTATTCAGGGTTTGTTCTTGCTATTGGAGAAATATTAAACGGGTCGGTGCAGTGTACAGCGATTACCATAAACATTGCTATAAAACGTAGTAAGTCAGCCCAAACAATTCTTTCTTTCTTCATGAAACAACTAAATAAATATATGTTTTTTAAGTTTGGAAGTTTCAAAGTTAACAAAAAAAACTATATTGGTGTTCGCACAACACTATATAAGACTCGTTTCCTTAATTTAACGCAAGTTCGATATAAGTATCAACATAAACATTACGAATAAAAGCGATAATTTGTTTAATCCTTTTAGTTTTAAGTATTTATTGACTAAATATCTGAATAATCAGTAGGATATAACAATTGAACTACAGAATGAGATACTGTATGGTCATATTTTTCAAGACCAGATAAAGCTTATGATACTCCCCTCTCGCTACTGAAAATAAAGAGGTTACAAAAATAAAATTTGTAACCTTTTTTTATTTGCATGTAATTTGCATCTAGGTTTCATTTGATCTACCTGATTCTCCAATATTTTTTGATTTCCTCAGTATCATTAGGGATGCTAAAACTTTTGTTGTCGCCTTTTGCTTTTTCTTACAACCTTTGCGCAGAGCGTACCGCTGGTTGGCATGGGTAAAAGCAAGCGTGTTCAACCATACGATTTCGAGAATACCTTCTCTGATTTCATATTTACAATTAAATGTTTCGGCTTGTGATAAAATTTAATCAGTTAATGGCTTTTCCCGATGATTTAGGAATCGTGATAACAATACTAAGAACAGCCATAATAATCATCAATAGGTTTACACTCAGCGCAATAGTAGCCGCCTCACGCACCACTACATTGTCCTCACGTCCTACAAAGGTCAATACTCCTTCTAACCATTGAACATGTTTGCCAACATTGAATGCAGCAAAAACACCGGCAGAGGTAGCAACCCCAAGCGCAGCACCAAGTGAAGAGGCCATTTTGTAAATACCTGAACCAGCTCCGGTTTGATCCGCGGGTAAGTTCGACAATGCTGCATCAGTCGAAGGCGTAGCATAAAATGCCAGGCCTAACCCAAACAATGTGTAAGCGATAATGGCGAGTATCTTGTAAGTACCGGTCATTACATTTGTAAACATGAGAAGGATGATAGCCAGCCCTACGATTAGCGAACCCCAAAGCATGGGTTTGCGTGCTCCAAATCGCTGTAACAGTTTTTCACCTACACGGATGAACAACACAATGGCAATGGCATAGCCTAAAGTGAGTATTCCGGCTTCTTGTGCAGAAAGGTTCCCGCCAACTTGTAGAAGTATAAGTGATACAATTAACATTCCTGCAGTACCATTGAGTAAAAAGTTAGAAATAGTAGCACCGGTAAAAATCATGTTATTAAACAACTTAAGATCTATAAAAGCACCTTTTTTCCCTTTTTCAATATAGAAGAACATGATTGAAAAAAGGAATATTGCTGCTATCAAGACAATACCGGCAACGCTGGTGAAGCCTAATTGGGCTCCTTTGGATACTAATATTTGCAGGGCAATCATCGCTAACATAAAGGTAATGATACCGGCATAGTCACTTTTGTGATTTTCTTTTCTTTCTGCCTTACTTTCTGGTGTCCCTTTTATCATGATAAGACCAATTATTGAAAAAGCCGCAGCAGCAAAAAAAATCCATCGCCAACCTATATTGACCATCAATCCGCCAAAGAGTGCAGCAAAACCCGAACCACCCCATGATCCCATCGACCATAATGAAATAGCACGCTGCCGATCTTTCTCTTCCCAATAGGATTTTATTAATGCCAGACTTGCAGGCATAATGGCGGCGGCAGAAAGTCCTTGAAAAATACGGCCCAGGATTAAAATTGAAACAGAGGCACTACCTACCGGTGTAAGACCGACTAATAAGGAACCAATAATACTAAAATAAAAACCGATACGAATTATTTTCACTCGACCAATTTTATCAGCTAACCCTCCAAATACGACGATAAAAATACCTGAAAACAGCGCTGTAACAGATACCGCAATATTCATCATAGATTCATCCATGTTGAGGTCTTTAGCCATATCGACATTGATGTTTAATGTGGTTTGCGCAAAGAGCCAAAACGCTAAAACGCCAAGTATGATACCGAATAATAATTTATCATTCCCTTTGTATCCAACTGAATTTGTCATATCAGCAATTTTTTATTATAATCGTAAAACCACTTCCTGTGGTCACATTTATTAGACTAAGAGTGCCTGTGAGGTCAAGAATATTGAAAAGCGAATGCGGTTTATCAACCACGACTTCATATTAACGTAATTTAATCCAACCAAACTAAAGCGGCTGTCATCATAGCCTGCAACCCGGTTTTTAACGTTGGATTTATTACCGGGGCAAACTTAGGAGAATGATTACTGGGTATAGCATTTAGCTGATTGAGTTTTTTGGCTTCCAAATAGATTTTTGCATCTGTACCGCCAATAAACCAAAAAACATAAGGCACTTTCCAATTCCTTCCGAAATTACTGAAATCTTCACTTGCAGAAGCTGGCTGCGTTTCAAATGCTTTATCGCCAAACTGAGCGTCAAAGGCTTCGGCAACTTTTTTCGTGGCTAATGCATCGTTCTCAGTTACCGGATAGCTGTCTAATGCGGTAAACTCGGGATCTCTCGGTGCATTCGATGCAGCACATTCGGCACAACAGATTCGCTTTACCGCTGAAAGTATGTGATCCCGAACATTATCGTCAAAAGTGCGGATGTTTAATTTTAAAGTGGCATCATCCGGAATAATATTTTCTTTGGTGCCAGCTTGCAATACACCGATGGTTAAAACGGCATTTTCTTTTGGCGCTATTTCGCGGGAAACAATGGTTTGCAAGCGCATGGTGGTAGCTGCAGCCATAATGACCGGATCAATGGATGTTTGCGGTTGCGATCCATGGGATCCACGACCAAATATTTTAACTTTAAGACTGTTGCCTGCGGATAGTATCGCACCGCTGCGATACCCAACTGTACCTGATTCGCCCACCATTACATGTTGCGCCAGAATGATATCAGGTTTCGGGAAACGATCCATTATGCCATCATCAATCATCCCCTGTGCGCCAAGTCCGACTTCTTCACCGGGTTGAAAAACGACTAATAAAGTCCCTTTCCACTGATCTCTGTGTTCTGAAAATAACCGTGCAGCACCCATTAACCAGGTTACGTGCAGGTCATGGCCACATACATGCGACACACCAACCTCTATCCCTTCTTTATCTCTCGCTACTTTTGTACTGGCATAAGGTAGCCCTGTTGCCTCTGCGACCGGAAGTGCATCCATATCAGCACGAAGCATCACTGTTGGTCCTTCTCCATTCTTCATAAGGCCCACCACCCCAGTTGTCCCTATACCTTCGGAAACCTCGTAATGATATTTGGTCAGATAATCCGCCGCAATTTTAGCCGTACGAAATTCCTGCATCGATAACTCGGGATTTCTATGAATATCTTTATATATCTCTTCCAGTTCAGGAAGCAGCTTATCAATAAAACTGTCTAGTTTGTTGTTGAAAGTTTTAATTTTAGTGATTTCCATAACTTTTATTTTAAAAATGTATATACTCTTGAAGCGTTACAGTAAAAGTTAATTTAGAATGTCAATAGATTTTTTCCCTAGTTATTGATTATGCAAACAGGTATAAGCAAAAAAACAGTTATCTGTTTCATTTCGTCAGAGCCTTAAAATTTACAACTATCGAAAACGACAGAAATACAGGCTGAAAGTAATTTTAATGAACGTGTAGTTTCTAACGCAACAGTGTTTTGATTGTTCACAAATGTTTGTTAAAATTGATCAAACAACCATGACAATTCACACAAAACAAATAACTTTACCTGCGGGATACATCGTAATTAACAATAAACCATTCGATATAAACATTATGAAAAAGAAATTTTTTAACACGAATATATATCGCAACAATTCAGCTACTGAATTTATTGTTGAAAATGGGAAAATTACTGAGATGGGGACTAATCTTCCTGAATGTGATGAGGAAATTGACCTGAAAGGAAAACTTATTATGCCTCCATACGTTGATCCACATTTGCATCTCGATTATGTTTATACGGGTCGCAATGATGGAGGAATGGTGAATTCAGGAACTCTTTTCGAAGGTATTGAACGATGGCACTACATTAAAAAATCACAAAACAAAAAGGATGTTAAAGAGCGTGCACTTGCAGGTATACGCGAAGAGGTGTCTCATGGAATTCAGTTTATTCGTACTCATATCGATGTCACAGATCCTGAACTTACGGGACTAAAAGCAATACTTGAACTTAGAGAAGAGTTGAAAGATAAAGTTACTATTCAGATTGTTTCTTTTCCACAGGAAGGAATGTATGCTTATAAAAACGGCTTTGAGATGGTGGAAGAGGGTTTGAAAATGGGAGCTGATTGCGTGGGCGCTATTCCACACTTTGAATGGACGCGTGAAATTGGAGAAAAGTCTATTCACAAAACAGTGGAACTTGCAGTAAAGTACAACAAAATGATCGATGTACACATTGACGAAACGGATGATGTAATGGCTCGTTTCATTGAATTGCTAAACGCATTGGTCATGACAGAAGGTATAGGAGAAAAAACTGCAGCAAGCCATGCTTGTTCTTTTGGGAGCGCCGACAATGCTTATGCAAATAGAATGATCGGGCTTTTTAAAAAGAGTAAAATAAACTTTATCACTCCTCCCACAGAAAATGCTTATTTGCAGGGACGAATGGATAATTATCCAAAACGACGTGGACTAAATCGGGTAAAAGAGTTGCTTGATGAAGGTATCAATGTATGTTTTGCTCAGGATTCAATTAACGATCCATGGTATCCACTCGGAAACGGAAACATGATGAACATTTTGGATAATGGCATCCATCTTACTCATATGGCATCATACCA
>CALGRQ010000129.1 GCA_937880795.1 uncultured Dyadobacter sp.
AAAAATCCGGTGGAAACCCAACAACGTATTTTTGCCGAGCTAATTGAAACTGCTCGCTATACAGAGTGGGGTACCAAGCATAATTATGGCCAGATCAAATCGATAAAAGAATTTCAGGAACAGGTTCCCATTTCTACATATGAGGAGCTATATCCATATATTGAGCGCGTATTAAAGGGCGAGCCCAACGTACTTTGGCCATCTCCAATAGAATGGTTCTCGAAGTCATCAGGCACGACTAATGCGCGTAGCAAGTACCTCCCCGTTTCACCCGAAGCGTTGGAAGACTGCCATTACGAGGGTGGAAAAGATATGATGTCTTTACTCATTCACAATCGGCCCGATACCAGTGTTTTCGAAGGAAAAGGACTTTCCATTGGCGGAACTTTACATGCCAATCCTTTCGATGATTATACACAAGTTGGAGACGTTTCGGCGGTAATTATGCAAAACCTGCCTGCATGGGGTGAACTCATGCGAACACCACCTTTGGAAGTAGCTCTCATGGACCATTGGGAAAGTAAACTCGAAAAGATGGCCAGTATATGTTCCAAAGAAAATGTAACCAGTATTTTGGGAGTCCCAACCTGGACGATCGTCCTATTGGATCAGATTCTTGAACTCACCGGGAAAAACAATATGCTGGAAGTATGGCCCAACTTTGAGGCTTTCATTCATGGCGCAGTTTCTTTTGAACCTTATAGAGACCTTTTCACAAAAAAATATTTTCCGTCGGAGCAGGTAACTTACCTGGAAACGTATAGTGCGTCTGAGGGATTTTTTGCCATACAGGATGATCTTTCCAAAATTGGAGAAATGCTCTTGATGCTCGATTATGGCATTTTCTATGAGTTTATTCCGATGGAAGAGGTTGGTAAATCCCATCCACGCACCCTTTTATTGGATGAAATTGAAGTAGGCGTTAATTACGCACTCGTCATTTCCACTAATGCTGGTCTGTGGCGTTATCTCATTGGCGACACCGTAAAATTCACCTCCAAATATCCTTTTAGACTAAAAGTGAGTGGCCGTACCAAACACTTTATCAATGCCTTTGGCGAGGAGGTTATAGTTGAAAATGCGGATCATGCCATCAAAGTTGCAGCACACGAAACAGGTGCGCTTGTAGCGAACTATACCGCCGGGCCGGTTTATATGGGCGATGGCTCTCGTGGCCGTCACGAGTGGATCATCGAGTTTACGGATGAACCGGACGACCGGAACAAGTTTCTGGAAATACTTGACAAGTCGCTTAAAGAAGTAAATTCGGACTATGATGCCAAGCGCTATAAAGACATGGCCTTGCTAGAACCACTGGTACATTTTGTACCAGCCGGCACATTTTACGCCTGGATGGGCAAAAGACAAAAATTGGGTGGTCAAAACAAAGTTCCGCGATTAAGCAACGACCGTATATATCTGGATGACTTACTGGCCATGATTTTAGAGGAGCCATCTGTATAACCGGATATAAATAAATTCACACCCTCACATCTTAAACTTCCCGCTAACAGCCAAAAGCTGATCGCTACGACCATGATTCCTAAATACCTAAAAATAAAAGGGCTCTATTCTTATCAAACCGAACAAGAAATTCATTTCGATGCGCTGACAGACGCCTCACTATTTGGCATCTTCGGGTCGGTAGGTAGCGGCAAATCATCCATTCTGGAAGCGATTACGTTTGCCTTATACGGAGACACCGAGCGACTCAATAAGGCTGGTGACGACAGGACCTATAACATGATGAATTTAAGGTCGGATGAACTGTTGATTGACTTTGAATGCATCGCAGGAAAGAAAGCAGAGTTGTATCGGTTTACGGTTAAAGGAAAACGTAATAGCAAGAATTTTAAAGACGTAAAACCTTTTGAAAGAAAGGCATATAGAAAAGAAGACGCAAATTGGGTACCCCTTTCAGATCATGAAACCACAGAAAGTATCATTGGCCTGAGTTATGACAATTTCAGACGTACCATCATTATCCCGCAAGGAAGATTTCAGGAATTCATTGAACTGAAAGATGCCGAAAGAACGCGTATGATGAAAGAGCTTTTTCAGCTCGAAAAATATGACCTTAGCCGCAACGTAGGTATACTCAGCAAACAAAACGACCTCGAACTTTCTAATTTGGAAGGCCAGCTGCAAGGCCTAGGGGAGGTAACCCAGGAAATGATAACCCTGGAAGAAACCAGGAAAGTAGAGGTTGTTGAAAAAATGGGCATTGTCAATGCACAACTCATTGACAAAACCACACAGCTGGACCAAATGCAATTGATAAAAGCCGCCTTTGAAAAAATGCAGCTTTTGAAGGAACAACTTCATGTTTTTGAAGGGCAACAGTCCAAGATGCAAGCGCGCGAAGAAGCTCTTAAAATTTTTGAAATATGCTCACTCCATTTTAAAACATTTTTGGACCAGAAAAAGGTCCTCAATGTTTCTATACAGAGAGATCAACTTTCGTACGACAAAAGTATTCTTCGGGAAACTGAATTAGTGCATTTGGTAACTCAGAAAAGGGAAATTCTCGCAAGCTTACATGATCGTTATGAAAAGCGACAAGCACTGCTTGATCTGGCTGAGGAACTCGAAAAAGTGATCCAGATTAAAGATCTAAGATATAAGCTTAACGAGCACAGTAAAACACTCACTGAAACAGAAGAAAAACTAAAAAAACAAGAGGAACTCATTGCACAGTATAAGAAGGATAAACTTACACTGGAAGAGGACAATGAATCTAAAAAAGCACAGCTGATTGATGTCAATATACTGAGTCAGGTCAAGGCCTGGTATGCAACAGCTGATGAAATTGAACAAAACCGAAAGGCTATCTTAAAGGAAGCGGAAGATCTGAAGACAGAGATGTCCACCGTATTAGACATCAGAAAAGGTAAAATAGCCAAAGCAAGCAGCTTTTATGGACTAGATTTAGCTCCCGACGCATCCAATGAATCTATTTTAGCAAGTATTGATAAATACCTTGCCGGCGGAGAAGCGGAGCGGGAAAAAATAACCAAGCAAACCTTATTGATTCAGACACAAATGGCTTTGAATCAATATGCTGCAAACCTGAGAGACGGAGAACCGTGCCCGCTATGCGGCTCGGAGCACCACCCTTCCGTACTGCATGCCGACGAAAACCTGGCAGAACAAATTACCGTTCATGATAACCGCAGGAATCAAATTCAGAAGTTAGAAGACTCAATTCGTCGATTCCACACCGATATCGAAAAAGACCTGGTTGCCATTAACAACCTCGAAAAACAAAAATCGGCTATTAAAATAAGATACACAGAAATTAAAGAGCGTATCAAATCCCATGAACTGTTGTTTATTTGGGATACGTTTAAAAAGGAAAACCGCGAGGCGTTTGAGGAACAATTAATTCAAATGGAGCAGCTTCAAAAGTTGATTAAGGAGAATGAAGCAAAAATAAAAATAAAGAATACCGCAATAGATCAGGCTTCTACGGAAAAGACCGACCACATTGAAAAGCCTTTACAAGCAATCAGAAATGAAATGTTGCGGATTGAAAATACCAGTCAGACGCTCACGGAGCAGCTGGTACAGGTCAATTTAAATGAATATGCACTATCCGAAAAAGAAGAGATCATCGACAAAGTTGCGCATCTCAAAAAAGCATTTGAGGAGGTAAAGCAACTATACGAGCAAACCGAAACGCAAATTGACCTGCTGGACAAAGAAAAAAATACCATTTCGGGAAGTCTGGCTACCCTACTTGAAACATTGCAGATCAATCGCAAAGAATTGTCCGGAATAGAAACAACGATCATGGGACAGCTGGGCACGTACGGTTTTGAATCGGAAAAGATTGTAGAGGATATCCTGAACAAGCCGGTTTCCATTGAAACAGAGCGAAAAGAAATTGAAGCATTTAAAACCTCCCTCGGCAACCTCAGAAGAGACCTGGACGTTCTGGAAAAAGAAAATCATGATAAGGTATACAGCGCCGAGCAACATGATGCACTCAGCCTTTTAAAAGAAGAACTTACATTGCGCCTTAATACATTGAGAAAAGAAGAAGGACGCCTGGACGGTCTGATCAAAAAATTAACCGATGACCTTTCCAAAAAAGTTGCATTATTACAAGAAAAGAAAAAACTAGAAGTTCGAAAAACGCATTTAGACGATCTTGCAAAACTCTTCAGATCCAGTGGTTTTGTCGACTACGCTTCCAGTATATATCTGCAAAACCTGATTCAGGCGGCCAACCATCGTTTTCACCAGATGACACACCAGCAACTACACCTCGAATTGGGAGATGGAAATAGTTTCTGGGTTCGGGACTTACTCAACGGGGGACACATGCGCCTGCTAAAAACCTTATCGGGAGGACAGAAATTTCAGGCAGCCCTGTCGCTAGCACTGGCACTCGCCGACCACATCCATATACGCAATGAATCCAAACATAACTTTTTCTTCCTGGATGAAGGCTTTGGTTCGCTGGATAAAAACGCACTGCAAACCGTTTTTGAAACCCTGAAATCTCTGAGAAAAGAAAACCGGATTGTAGGCATCATTAGTCATGTGGAAGAGCTCCAACAGGAAATTCAATCCTACCTTAAAATAGATCAAGGGGAAGAAGGAAGTCGTATTGTGGCAAGTTGGGCATAGTTGTAGAGAACATTGCCGAGAAAAGCACAAATGTAACCAATCGACGACAAAAAATATTTATATAATACTGAACCTCTGCAACTTAACAGGTTACATACTGATTTACAATTAAATAATATAGCACAACATTAGTTTATAACGAAAAGGAAATACTTTTGCACTCATCACATAAATTAATTTTTCAAATTACTACGATTAGAAGAATATTAATTTATCATATTTGAGAAAAAATATACCCCTAACGTTATACTATTTTATGCCACACTTGGTTGAGCTGAATACCTTTGGTACTGAGGCGGGCAATCTTACAGTTCTGGAAAATATTATCCCGGGCTCTATAAAGCGTGTATTTTATATATATGGTGTTGGCAACGCAAGTCGTGGAGGCCACCGCCATCATAAAACATGGAATGCCCTAATCTGTCTTCATGGGAGTTGTCGGGTCTATTCCAACGATGGATCTACAGAAGAATATTTTCACCTCAACAATCCTTCATCCTGTCTTATCCTCGAACCCAAAGATTGGCATACCATGGATTCATTCAGTTCTGATGCTATACTCCTGGTTTTATCTAATGAATGTTACGACCAGGCCGACTATATTGATGAACCCTATTTACTGAATCAGCTTATTTCTCAATGATTCCCTTTTTGGATTTAAATCAGATCAACGCCCCCCACCTTGAAGCCATCGAACAAGCATCGTTACGGGTATTGCGATCGGGTTGGTATATATTGGGTAACGAACTTAAAGCTTTCGAAAATGCTTTTGCCGCCTATTGCCAGGCTCAATATTGTGTTGGAGTGGCCAATGGATTGGATGCAATTACTTTAATACTCAAGTCCTTTGATTTTCCTCAAGGCAGTGAAATCATTGTTCCGGCCAATACGTATATAGCGTCGGTACTTCCCGTCAGTTATCTGCATCTCACACCCGTGCTTGTGGAACCTGATGCGTACACCATGTTAATAAACCCTTCTTTGATAGAAGCAAGTATCACTCCGCGTACAAAAGCCATCATTACCGTGGATTTATATGGAAGAAGTTGTGAGATGGAGGAAATCATGGACATTGCCAATCGACATGGCCTCAAGGTGATCACAGATGCCGCACAAGCCCATGGAGCACGATATAGACAAAAAAAAGTCGGCAGTATAGCCCATGCAACGGCATTCAGCTTTTACCCAACGAAAAATTTGGGTGCACTTGGCGATGCAGGAGCCATAACCACCAACGACAAAGCCCTTGCAGAACGTGTAACTTATTTGAGGAATTATGGCTCAAAAGTTCGCTATAAAAACGACTATCAGGGAGTTAACAGTCGACTAGACGAAATTCAAGCCGCCATATTAAATGTCAAACTCCCATATCTGGATGCTGACAACCAACGTAGAAAAGATATAGCACAGCGATATCTGTCCAATATAAAAATGCCTAACCTTACACTACCACCTGCCGATCGGATTCAAGACGATGCGTGGCATTTATTTGTAGTGAGGCATCCACAGAGGGAAAAGCTCGTGTCATATCTTGAAAGGCAGGGGATTCAAACCAACATTCATTACCCTTTACCCATACATAAACAGGCCGCTTATAAAGATCTGGAACACCTTACTTTGCCCATTACCGAGCAAATCCATAGTGAGGTAATTAGTTTACCCTTGCATCCGATGTTAACCGATCAGGAAGTTTCCACAATGATAGATGCGCTAAACACTTTTATTTGTAATGATCATGACTGAAACAAGACTTTCCGTGATCATTCCGGTGTACAACAGCGCCACCACCATCAAGCAACTGGTGGAACGTCTGCAACTCGCGTTAAAGGAGATATCATTCGAAATTGTGATGGTCAATGACAACAGCCGCGATCATTCCGAATCGATTTGCAAGCAATTGGCATCTCTCTATAACAATGTTCATTTTATCTCCCTACGCAGAAATTATGGAGAATTTAATGCTGTGATGTGTGGTCTAAATTGGGCTCGTGGAACCTACTGTGTTATGATCGACGATGATTTCCAAAACCCACCAGAGGAAATTGTCAAATTACTGAATACCGCAGAGAACGGGTCATACGATGTGGTCTATACCTATTACGCTAAAAAGCAGCACGCAACACACCGCAACCTGGGTAGCAAGTTGGTAAACTGGATTACCAGCTATTTACTCAACAAGCCTAAGGATTTGTATTTATCCAGTTTTAAGCTGATTTGCCGGGAAGTTGTTCAGGAAATCATCAAATATCAGGGACCCTACCCCTATATAGACGGACTAATTTTCCGTATTACCAACAACATCGGGAAGGTCCAGGTTTCACATCAGAAAAGAGAAGAAGGTAGTTCCAACTACACATGGCGTAAACTGATATCCCTGTTTCTCAATATATTATTTTGCTATTCGTCCCTCCCCATACGATTGTTCATGCCCATTGGACTGGGTTTATTTACACTTGGTTTCTTCTTGCTCCTTTTCCTCGTGGGACAATGGGTTATTGGTCCAGACCCTAAAGGATGGCAGGTGGTTACCGCCACCTTCATTTTCATTGGAGGTATTCAGTGTACACTTTTAAGTGTTTTGGGTGAGTACATCGGAAAAAGTTTTATGGCTCAAAGCGGACAACCTCAATATGTAATCAAATATAACAGCAGACAGGAGGGATGATTGAAAACCGCTTAGAATACCAAAGAATGTATGAAGTGGAACAAAAATTATGGTGGTATAAAGTCCTTCATAATAAAGTCCTTACCACCATTAAAAATCACTTTGGAAAAGACTATACTCAACTAAAAATTTTAGATGCGGCTTGCGGAACAGGTGGCTTGCTTTCGTTTTTACATAATAATGGATGTAAAAACCTTACAGGCTTTGATTATTCCCAACATGCGGTGGATTTCTCTTTGGAAAGAAATTTAGATGTAACCTGGGGCGACTTAAAACGGGTTGAAGAATTCAGACCGGAAGAAAGCTACGATGTGATCTGCTGCTGCGACGCCCTATACTTTTTAAACGATCATGAAATCACTCACACGCTATCTGTTTTAAAAAAAAGGCTGCGCCCAAATGGAATTATTATCATCAATATTCATGCATTTGAGGCCTTTTCGGGCACACATGACCTCGCCGTAGGCAGTACACGTAGATTTGTTTTAAATGATTTCCAATTTTACACAAAACAAGCCAACCTTCAAATCGTCAAAAACACCTACTGGCCATTTTTTCTTTCCCTGCCTATATGGGCTGTTCGTCAGTTTCAGAAATTACAAATCAAAAAAGGGTGGATCAAGGCACAAGAGGTCGATTCCGATGTTAAATATCCTGGCGATCTCATCAACCAAATATTGCAACTAACAATGAGCGTGGAAGAAACGTTGATCCCACAAGGCCCATTTGGCAGCTCACTGTTTATGGTGATGACAAGCCATCGATAATGTGAATATTACCATCATATTGTAATGATCTAATGATTAATTACACCGATATTGATAATCACATCCTTTCATTGCCTATATTTGGTTGCGTAATTATTTCGATTGCACCTCTAAATATAGACCATATGTCACTGATATCCGGGCTGATCAAAAATCTGAGAGCGTTGATCGGACAATCTAATACCCAAGCATCTCCTACGAAACAAGATAAATTTTCGCAAGAAAGTAACGTACAGGAAGTATATGTCCCTATTCGTTACGAACCGACGAGGAGGGATAAAACCAAATCGCAGGAAGCAAGATAGTTTTCATATTTTAAAAACTAAAAAAGCACAAACCAATCCGGCTTGTGCTTTTTTAGTTTCATCCCATATAATACGAGAATCAATATATATATTCCCCTGTTTCAGTCTTAATGGTCAGTTTTTTAACTGGCGATTCTTCTACCCTACCAATCACCTGGGCATCTATACCAAATGATTGAGAAATGGCGATAACTCGCTCAGCATATTCCTGAGGAAGATAAATTTCCAGACGGTGCCCCATGTTAAAAACTTTATACATTTCTTCCCAGCTGGTTCCACTCTCTTCCTGAATCAGCTTAAATAAAGGAGGAATCGGCAATAAATTATCTTTTATAATATGTAGATTATCAACAAAATGCAAAATTTTGGTTTGTGCACCACCACTGCAATGAACCATCCCGTGTATATGTGCCCGAAGCTCATCCAACAGCGCTTTGGCTACTGGTGCATAGGTACGTGTTGGCGATAAGATCAATTGTCCAACGTTGAGAGGAGCTCCATCAACAGCATCCGTTAATTTTTTAGTACCACTGTATACCAAGTCCTCGCTCACCTCAGGATCAAAACTTTCAGGGAATTTAGCCGCAAGATACTTACCCAACACATCGTGACGAGCCGAAGTAAGACCATTGCTACCCATACCCCCATTATAGGCTGTTTCATATGTAGCCTGACCATAAGATGCCAAACCAACAATTACATCACCTGCTTTAATATTGGCATTGTCAATAACCTCAGAACGCTTCATACGAGCTACTACGGTGCTATTCACCGTAACCGTCCGTACCAAATCACCTACATCTGCGGTTTCGCCTCCTGTACTGTAAATCTCAACACCGTAGCTGCGCAGCATCTCCAGTACCTCCTCAGCACCATTAATAACCTCAGCAATAACTTCTCCCGGAATACGGTTTTTATTACGATCAATCGTTGACGAATACAACATAGGGCCGGTAGCACCTACACATAATAAATCGTCCGTATTCATGACGATGGCATCCTGTGCAACACCTTTCCAAACCGATATGTCGCCTGTTTCTTTCCAGTACAAATAGGCCAAAGACGTTTTTGTCCCGGCACCATCAGCGTGCATAATGGTGCAATATTCCGGATCGCCGCCTAGAGTATCAGGCACTATTTTGCAAAAAGCCTTTGGGTATAACCCTTTATCAATATTTTCAATTGCCTTGTGCACATCTTCTTTTGATGCTGATACGCCGCGTTGCAGATAACGGTCGGTGGTTTTCATTCAGGAACGTTTTTTAATAATTACTCCAATGGGAAGCTGCAAAAGTAGCAAAAAAGCCCCGTGGAAAGAAGTAATAATCCATAGAAGCGTTCATGTTAAACCATTGGTTTCACATACTCCACCTTAACTTCTATACTTCAAATTGTTACAAAAAATACTAAAAAAAGTAGCCAATTTAAAACAAATTAACACCCAAATGATCGTTAACTTTACAAATAGTAGATAAAATTACAAAAGGCAATATATTCTCCTGCGGGGATATAACTCATTCTGAACCAACCTGAATCCTGATGCAATTTTCGATTGGACGTACTGTATTCTTTTTTCTAGCTT
>CALGRQ010000130.1 GCA_937880795.1 uncultured Dyadobacter sp.
GGAAAAGGAACCAACTGGCAAGCAGCACTCTTCAGACCTACTACTTTACAGAAGTACTCGCTGGGGTTGAGTGGTGGAACAGAAAAGACCACCTATTACCTGTCCGGAGAATATTTTAATCAAAAGGGTATTGTTGACGGTTCCGGCTTTAAGCGCTACAATGGACGTTTGAATCTCGAAAACCAGACACGCAGTTGGTTAAAAATCGGAGCGAACATGAACGTAGGTATTACGGAAGAAAAAGTAAATACCAACAATGGAGGAATTATTCAGCTTGCTTTGGATCAGAACCCATCGGTACCGGTTACAAATCCCGATGGAAGTTGGGGAGGACCTGCCACCACGCAGTTTCAGTTTACCAACCCGGTGATGATCTCGAAAATTTACAATGATTACAACCGCAGAACCTCCATTTTGGGAAGCCTGTTTGCGGATGTAAAACTTCTGAAAAACTTAAACTGGCATACAGAGGTAAACGGTAGCTCCGAATTCTTGAAATACTATTCGTACCATCCTTCCTATACCATTGGAGGATATGTAGTGTCACAGGATGCAGCGGTTTCGAGACGAGATGTAAATACCAACACCTGGTGGAGTTTACATAGCCGCCTTACGTATGATTTGAAACTGAACAAACACGGTATCAATCTGATGGCGGGGCATGAGGCTCAGCAATCAACTTACGAATCGTTGACAGCCTCACGTAAGAAATTTATCACCAATACCATTGAAGAACTTTCTGGTGGTGATGGTTCTGTGATTTCCAATGTAATGAACAATAGCGGCAAAGGGTCGAGTTCTCGTGAATCGTATTTTGCAAGGGTAAATTATAGCTACAACGATCGTTACTTTTTGCAGGGGACTTATCGGATGGATGGTTCTTCGGCCTTTCGTGAAGGTCGTCGCTGGGGACATTTTCCTGCGGTATCGGTAGCTTGGCGTGCCTCTCAGGAAGCATTCTTGCAAGATGTTCGCGCGATCAACGACTTAAAATTCCGATTTGAAATTGGTCGTTCGGGTAACCAGGGTAGTGGAGGAAATGCTATATATTCCACATTACAGGCTGTTCCAACGGGCTGGGGAACCGGATTTTTGGCTTCCAACTTTGCCAACGAGTTCCTGACCTGGGAAAAGGATGACGTGATCAACGCGGGTATGGATCTGCACATGTTCGGCAACCGTGTAGAGTTGATCGTGGATGCTTATCTTAAAAATATCACCAGTCTTATAACAGTCAATTCCTATCCATTTACCTATGGAGGAGACATCGCGTGGTCGTCTGGGTATTTGAGCTGGCCTTCGGTGAATGCCGGGTCCATGAAAAACAGAGGTATCGGGTTTACGCTGAATACGGTCAATATAGACAGAGGAGGTTTTTACTGGAAAACGGGTCTGAACTTGTCGTTTGACCGCAACAAGGTTACATCTCTATTAAACCCGATTACTCCGGGATGGAACGCTACCTCTGTTGGTTTCAGAACCGAAGTGGGTCAGCCTGCCAGTATGATTACGGGATATATCGCTGATGGTCTTTTCCAAAATGCGGATGATATCAAAAATCACGCTATCCAAACATCTAATAACCAGTTGACGATCAACCCGGCCACAGGAAGTTGGGTAGGGGATACTAAATTCCGTGACTTAAATGGTGATGGTGTTGTGGATGCCGAAGATCGTACGGTGATAGGAAATCCATGGCCTAAGTTTACACTAGGCTTGAACAACAACATCAGCTATAAAAACTTTGATTTGAACGCATTCTTGACGGGTAGTTTTAAAAATGATGTGTTGAATTACCCACGTTATCGCGCAGAAGTACCGGGTGTAGGTGGTGTGTTTGGTAACCAGTGGTCGTCTGTGGCCAATTATGCCCGCCCAAGTAGCTACGATGTAGCCGATGCAGAAAGCGTAACCTTGACAAACCCTGGTTATACCATTCCAAGAATAGCTCCCGGGGATCCAAACGGAAACAACCGTATGAATACCAATTTTATTGAGGATGGTTCATACGTCCGTTTGAAAAACATTACGGTGAGCTACAATTTCCCAAAAACACTGCTGAAAGATTTCTTTATCAAAGGTCTAAAAGCGTCAGTGGGGGCTCAAAACCTTTTCACAATTACGAAATACAAAGGATATGACCCCGAGATTGGTATGGTGAACTATGGTGGAACTGTGATGGCAGGTATTGATACAGGACGTTATCCGTCTGTACGTATGTACTCGTTCGGTCTGTTGGCCGATTTCTAAGATCCAATTGTAGCGGTTGATAACTCATTCAAAAATATTTTTTATGCAATTCAAATTCAAATTCATCGCGGCCATTGCTGCCATGATGCTCACACAAGGATGCAGCGAGGATTTCCTGGATCGTCCGCCATTGGACGCCCTTACCTCTGGGAATTTTTATAAAACCAACGAGGAAATTTTAGCAGGTACGGCACCGCTCTATAACATTGTTTGGTTTGATTTCAACGACAAGGCCAACATGGCTTTTCAGGAAGCCCGGGCTGGAAATCTTAATTCCAACGACCGGACAGCCTATATCAAGCATGCCATAGCCTCTACGGATGTCAATACGCTTTTGCCTGGTTATAAGTCATTTTACAAAATTATAGCGCAAAGTAATAACGCTTATAAAGCCATTAAAGAAGCAACCGGGAGCACGGCTACCGCTGCGGTGAAAGGACAGGGTTTGGGCGAATGCCGTTTCATGCGTGCCACTGCTTATTATTACCTGGTGTCTAACTGGGGCGCTGTACCCATTGTATATGATAACGTGGCGCAGCTCAATCAACCCCCGGTACGAAATCGAATTGAAGATGTTTGGAAGCTGGTCATTCAGGATTATCGGTTTGCCGCTGCAAACTTGCCTGCAACTGCGGAACAGGGGCGTTTGACGAAATTCTCTGCCGAAGGAATGTTGGCACGTATGTATTTGATGCGTGCCGGATTAAACCAAAATGGAACCAGAAATCAGTCAGATTTAGATAGTGCCCGGTATTACTCAGAACGCGTGATCACCCAAAGTGGCTTGACACTGGCACCCACTTATGCAGAATTGTTTGTGAGCGCCAATCACAATAGCTCTAAAAATAATCCGGAAAGCTTATTCTCGTTGCAGTGGATGCCCATTAGTAATCCTTGGGGTATCAACAACTCGTTTCAGGCTTACTTTGCCTATGAGTCGGCGATAACAGGAACTGGTGATGGCTGGGGAGCAGCCCAGGGAGTTTCAGCCGATCTGGTAAAATACTTTATAGAAAATCCGGCAGATTCACTTCGGAGAAAGGCCATAGGTATGTTCGACGGAGATGTTTACCCTGAATTGAAAAAGGCATCCGGTGGATTGGTATACAACCGTCCGGCAGGTTTGTCGGCCATTAAAAAGTATATCATTGGTTCGCCGGCTGATAACGGAGGTTTGGGCGGATTTATGTCAGCCAACATCAATTCCTACATGTTACGATTAGCGGAGGTATATCTCATTTATGCCGATGCCGTACTTGGTAATCAGGCATCTACCAATGACGCCAAAGCTTTGGAGTATTACAATGCGGTACGTAAAAGAGCGGGTCTTGCGCCTAAGACAACGATCACATTTGACGATATATTCAAAGAAAGAAGAATTGAAACTGTATTTGAAGGCAACTCCTGGAACGAGATCGTACGGTTGTTTTATTTCAATCCGGCCAAGGCCATTGCCTATACAGCCGCTCAGCATAAGGAAAATTATACCATGACTTATGTGCCCGGTTCCATGAATCCGAAAAAATATACGGTAACCTATTCGCCGGCAGAGTTTTATCCATTGACTGCGGCTACACTTTATCTACCCTTCCCGGAGGCGGAAATTGTGAATGCTCCTTCGCTTAAAAATGAGCCTGTTGCATTTGATTTTGGTAACCTTATTGACTAACCTAACTTTATCGAACAACATGAATTTTAAAAGGATATATCAAACGGTTCTGTGCGTAGGGATGGCAGCTGTGATGTTGCTTGCGTTTCAGAGCTGTAATCAGGACGATGTAGACGGTGTGCCGACCATCACAAACGTGCGCCTTCTGGATCCTGCCAAAGCAGATAGTTCTCTAAATGGAGCATTTCCGGGTAGTCTTATCGTGATACAGGGGCAGCATTTAGGCAGTGTCAAGAAAGTATATTTCAATGACTTTGAGGCAAGTTTTAATGCATCGCTCGGAAGCGACAAGAACATTATTGTAACGATACCCGAATTCGCACCCACCAAGGCCATTGATCCCAATGTGTCCAATAAAATTAAGGTGGTTACTGCCGGCGGGGAAGCGCTTTATGATTTTAGTCTGACCGCCCCTAAACCGGTCATTAGTGGCCTGTATTCAGAATTTATCAAAGCGAATGGAACGGTAGTGATCAATGGTAATTATTTCTATAACATTAGTGCCGTAAAACTTGGAGCGACGAACCTTCAAATTCTAACTAAAACGGAAAGTCAGATTACGGCTAAAATGCCGGCAACCGGTTTGGTTGATTATCTGACCGTTGAA
Organism: uncultured Dyadobacter sp.; assembly: GCA_937880795.1. Lineage (GTDB taxonomy): Bacteria > Bacteroidota > Bacteroidia > Cytophagales > Spirosomataceae > Dyadobacter. Next base: position 4,527 of record CALGRQ010000130.1, read on the forward strand.
GGGGAATTCGGTACCGTGAAAACGCTTTTCAAAGTAAATGATGAGGTTACGGGGAACATGATTAATTTCGATATACCCGCTACCGGTTGGGGCTCAGCAGTATGTTGGGGAGGAATGCCCGTTATAGCGGCTACGGATGCAGGTGCCATTGCCGGTAAATATGGTAGAATTAAGGAAACCAAGTTGCCAAAAACCGGATATAGCGATGGTTGGGTACTGTCTACTTGTGGTTTTGATTTCAAACTTGCACCCGGTGCTGCCGCGGCGCGTCAATTTAAGTTCGAACACAATATTGCGGAACCATGGAAAGCGGGTAAATACGATCTCACCATTACGGCCGACGGAAAAGAATATACCTACGCTTTTGAACCCTGGAATACTGTAGAGTTTTTGTCGACAGGTTACCAAACCAACGGTTGGAAAACTGCTGTTATAGAACTCACCGAGTTTAAGAATAATGGCAATACCATCGTGGATGTATCTAAAATTACCGATCTGAAAGTATCCTTTGGTACACCCGACGAGGCCATCGCTTCGTTCAACGGAAGTATAGATAACTTTCGTATCGTTAGTAAATAAATTGTTTTACAATTGAATGAACGCACGCAAAACAGTAAGGACATGTACACTTCCTGTTTTGCGTGACAATTTAATGACCAGGATGACGGATACCCAATCTCTGTTTGCTATTGGAAAGACCCTAGTTTGCACCGCCTTATTTTTGATTCCGGTTGCGTGCTTTGGTCAAATATCCATTCGCATTGATGCAGATGCTGCTTCTCGGGAGGTTTCTCCGTATTTGTATGCTCGGAATAATTCTTTCTCTTCCACCAACCCCAACTGGGCATTGCCTGCCGAGGATCTTATTAGGTATCGCGATGCGGGTGTCATGTTTTTTAGGGAAAGTGGAGGTAATAACAGTACCAAATACAATTGGCACAGGAAGTTGAGTAGTCATCCAGACTGGTATAACAATGTATATTATACCAATTGGGACCAGGCTGCTCAAAGTTTACAGAAGAATTTTCCTAATGCACAGGGGATGTGGTCATTTCAGTTGCTGGGGTATGCAGCAAAAACAGTAGAGGCCAATTTTGGCGACTGGGCTTATAATGGTTCACAATGGTGGGAAGGCGTAAATCAGAACCTGGCGGGAAATGGGGAGGTTAATTCAACAGGCCAGAAAGCAAAAAGAGAAGGTGATTTCAGTCTATATTTAGAGAAATGGACCGCTGACTCAACAACCGGGATATTGAAGCATTGGTTTGGCAATGGTGGACTGGGTTTAAACAAACAGCAGATTCGCTATTGGAATATGGATAATGAGCCTGAAATATGGTCTGGTACGCACGACGACGTGATGCCGGTCCAAATTACTCCGCAGGAATTTATCAAAAAATATATAGAGGTTGCCAAAAAAGCAAGATTACAATTTCCAGATATTAAACTGGTTGGCCCGGTGACAGCCAATGAGTGGCAGTGGTATAATTGGAATGGGGAAGTAATAACTGAGAACGGAAAACATTATCCCTGGCTGGAATATTTCATTAAAGAAATTGCAGCCGAACAGAAAAGATCGGGTGTAGGACTTTTGGATGTATTGGATATTCACTTTTATCCTTTCACCAAAAAAACGGAAGAGGTTGTACAACTTCATCGTGTATTTTTTGATCGCACTTTTAATTTCCCCGAAGCAAATGGAGTGAAAAAGATCAATGGGTCATATGACAATAGCATCACCAAAGAGTTTATTTTTGGACGCTGCAACGACTGGCTGTCTTTATATCTTGGTGCCGATCACGGTGTAACATTGGGGTTAACCGAAACGGGAATTGATGATAGTATAGAGCCTACCGTTACCGCTGTCTGGTACGCATCGATGTTGGGTGAATTCATGAAGAACCAGGTAGAGATATTTACACCCTGGAGCTGGAAACCAGGTATGTGGGAGACCTTGCATCTGTTTAGTCGCTATAACAAAAACCGTTCAATTGATGCGATATCATCCAACGAAACGCTGGTTTCTGCGTATCCTACAATGAATACTTTCAAAGATTCTTTAACGGTTGTTCTCGTAAATCGCTCACCGGGTCAAAGTCAGACGATTCAAATAAATCTGGAAAACTTTATTCCGATTCAGGAAGAGGCGTTTCTCTATACATTATCCCAACTTCCTTCAACAGAAACCTTTCACTCCAAAACTGAAAATGCACTGAAAACTTCCAAAATATCTCCATTTGGAAATCTGCTGAATCTATCGCTTCCAGCCATGTCGGTGAGTTCAGTGGTTTTACGAGGTGGCGGAAAAATACTTTCCAACGAAGCAAATGTAGAGGCAGGTTTAGAGATATATCCTAACCCATCGTGGGATACCGTATTTGTTAAATGGGAAACTCAGGAGTTTTATAAAATGGAAATACTGGATCAAAATGGTAAAACAGTATTTCAGCAATCGATACAAAAGGCGGCGCGATCCGTGGAGATTAATCCCGGCTTGACAGCAGGGGTACATATGGTGAAGTTAATTGGGAGACATAAAACCATCGTGAAAAAGATTATAGCTCGCTGATATAGAGCCTAACAATTTTGAATAAAAAATAATGATTAGAACTAAATTCTTGAATAAAACGATTCCTTACTTGTTGGCTTTTGGCCTTCTCGGAACAGAACTTTCGGCACAACATAGCAAACTGATTAATGAGCCAGTTGATGTAAGCGGCGATTTTCGGGATTTTTCCAATACTGTTTTTTTTGCTGACAGCTTGGCTTCATTCGATCCCGAAACGGGTGCAGGGAGATTAAAATGGAAAAGACATGAGCCTTTTTCTGCACACAACTTTGATAACTCGATGCTCAGCTACAAGCGTTCGTATAGCAACGAGTTTCCGGCGATAGAATATGCACAAGATCCCGTTTTACCTTTTTCGATCGAATTTACATCGTCCCGTACTTTTCGTATACGTGCCAATACCAGTACCCAACCTGCGTCCAGAGAAACCTCTTTAATGCTTGTAGGAGAGCCGGCAAAGGATAAATCGTGGAAGTATGCCAAAATTAATGGAGGTCACCAGTATACCGGCTTATATGGATCTGTAACCATTTACGAAAATCCCTGGAAAATTTTGGTGCGCGATGCGAATGGTAAAATATTAACGCAAACAAGAAGTCAGCAAGACGGAAAAGCATCCTATACACCCACTTTACCATTTTCATTTGTACGACGGGCGGCTGATTACTCGCGTAGTGTTGCAGCTGTATTTTCTATATCTCCTGATGAAAAAATATTTGGTTGCGGGGAGTCTTTTACAAAACTGGATAAGAATGGACAGAAGGTAGTGTTGTGGGCGCATGACCCCAATGGAGTCCAAACGCCGACCATGTATAAGCCTATTCCCTTTTATTTAAGTTCGAGGGGTTACGGTATGTTTATGCATACCACCTCACCGATTACCTGTGACTTTGGTGCAACATATGGCGAGTCCAATGCCATGCATATTGGAGATGAAAATCTTGATCTTTTTGTGTTTCTGGGAGAACCGAAGGATATTTTGGACGCTTATACCGATTTAACGGGAAAGGCTCCTATGCCACCGTTATGGTCGTTTGGGCTGTGGATGAGTCGCATTACCTATTTCTCGGAGCAGGATGGAAGAAATGTGGCAGAAAAGTTGCGGAAAAATAGAATTCCCTCCGATGTGATTCATTTTGATACCGGTTGGTTCGAAACGGACTGGCGGTGCGATTACAAATTTGCACCCACCCGATTTAAGGATCCCGAAGGGATGATTGCGGATTTGAAAAAGCAGGGTTTCAGAACTTCTCTATGGCAATTGCCTTATTTTGTACCTAAAAATGAATTGTTTTCTGAAATTGTTTCCAATGGCCTCGCGGTAAAGAATGCCAACGGTAGTGTACCCTATGAGGACGCAATCCTGGACTTTTCCAATCCGAATACGATCTCGTGGTATCAAAATAAAATTGCTGGTTTGTTAAATCTTGGAGTTGCGGCTATCAAGGTCGATTTTGGTGAGGCGGCTCCCTTATCTGGCAGCTACGCATCTGGCAGAACCGGGTTTTACGAACATAACCTATATCCTTTGCGCTATAACAAAATTGCTGCCGAACTAACGAAAAAAATGACTGGAGAAAACATCATTTGGGCAAGAAGTACCTGGGCAGGAAGTCAGCGATATCCTATTCACTGGGGAGGTGACGCGGAAACGACCAACATGGGGATGCAGGCTCAGTTAAGAGGCGGGTTGTCTCTGGGGATGTCCGGTTTTACTTTTTGGAGCCATGATATAGGTGGTTTTACGATGAAAACGCCGGAGGATCTGTACCGTCGTTGGTTGCCAATGGGATTGCTTAGTTCCCATACGCGTACCCATGGTCAGGCACCCAAAGAACCTTGGGAGTATGGAGAGGCATTTCAAAATTATTTCAGGAAAGCCGTTGAAATGAAATATAAGTTGATGCCCTATATTTATACACAGTCGAAACTTGCTTCGGAAAGGGGACTGGCAATGGTACGAGGGATGATGGTGGAGTTTCCGCATGATCCCGGAGCATGGGAGGTGGATAACCAATACATGTTTGGAACAGACATTCTGGTAGCGCCATTCTTTGAAACTGAAAAATCCCGTAAGGTATATCTGCCCAATGGCAATTGGATCGATTATCAGACCGGGAAAAAGTATACGCGCGGATGGCATGAGGTATCACATGGTGATTTAGAGGTTATTATGATGGTTCGCGAAGGCGCGGTATTGCCGCAGGTTAAAGTAGCGCAATCGACCAATGAAATAGATTGGAGCCATATAGATTTGGTTCAATTTGGAAATCCACAAGCTGAAACAGTCATTCCTTTATATATACCTACCGAAACAGAAGTGAAGGAAATAAAGCTATCTAAAAAAGGAAGCAGGACCGTTGTAACCCAGGACGCTTTTGCCGGGAAAATTAAATGGAGTATTCAGTAAGGTGGCGGGCATACTTTACACAGAGGTAGGTGATAGCTCGTTTAGGTTGTTACATGTGCGTTTTGATTTGTAACTTGTATGCTCCATCATCTTTTAACCAGTTATGACTCAAATCTATATTGCCATTTTAAGAGGTATCAATGTGAATGGTAAGAATATGATCAAAATGCCGGCATTGAAATTGGCTATGGAGGAGCAGGGCTTCTCTGACGTTCAGGCCTATTTACAAAGTGGCAATTTGATTTTCACAACTGGTAAAACGGAATGTACCCGTTTGGAAGAAATGATTCGGACGATGATTGCGGAAAAATTTAGGTTGGAGGTGCCGGTTATGGTACAGTATGCGACCTATATGAAGCAAACAAGAGACAATAATCCATTTTTGCAGCGGAATGGAATAGATGAAACCAAGCTTCATGTAACATTTCTGGACCGGGAAGCGACTGTTGCCGATATGGCAAAAATACCGGCAGAGTCCTATTTGCCGGATGAATTTGTGATTCGGGAGAAAGTCATATACTTATTTTGTCCAGGAGGTTATGGAACTACGAAGTTGAATAATAACTTTTTTGAAAAGAAGCTGAATACAATCGCAACGACCCGAAATTGGAATACTGTGAATAAATTGGTGGATTTGGCTCGTGAAAAACAGGAAGCATAATCCGATTTAAAATAATATTATGGAAGATCATTCAAGAAGAAAATTTATACAAAATGCAGGCTTAGCAACTTTGGCGGCTGTTTCGCCCGCAGCCGCAGAGCCCGAAAAAGTGAAAGAACTTTTTATTCATCATGTATATTTTTACCTGAAAAATAAGAATAACGCACAGGATGAGGCCAAGCTGCTGGAAGGTCTGAAAAAGCTGGCCAAAGTTCCAACCATTCAATATGTGCATATAGGTACCCCCGCACTTACCAGCAGGGATGTGATTGTGAAAGATTATACGTTTTCCTGGATGTGTTTCTTTAAAAATATTATTGAGGAGGAGATTTATCAAACGCATCCAATTCACCTAGATTTTATTAAAGAATACTCGCACCTATGGGAGAAAGTGGTCGTGTATGATTCTATAGGTCCTAAAAAGGTATAAGTCCATCATTGTTATTTTAGTCACAAAGTCTGCAGGTTACACGCAATATGGCTTTGTAGCGGGAATACTGTTGCTAAAATTTTAATCTCCACTGCTCATTTGTCAACCTGATGAAAGTTTTTATTCTTAGCACGATTGCTGCACTTGCCATAACTGTGGATCTTTTGGCTCAACAAAATACAGATATAAGGCTGAATCAGGTGGGTTTTGCACCCAAGGCTCCAAAGTTTGCGGCAATAGTAGGTGGAGACGATGAGTCGTTCGTTGTGAAGCATGCCAAAACAAATCAGGTTGTTTTCAAAGGTAAGCTGGGACATTTACGAAAGAGTCCCTATTCTGGGAGAGTCACCCGTATGGCCGATTTTTCAAAGGTAACCCAGGAGGGGCAATACCGGATTGAGGTGCCTGGGCGTAAGCAAACGAGCTATTTTGAGATTAGGAATGACATTTTTAAACCTGTTGCAAAAGCGGCTTTAAAAGGTTTTTACTTTCAAAGAGCTTCTACCGTTTTACCGGAAATATACGCAGGAAAGTGGGCCCGGCCTGCTGCCCATGCGGATGATAGGGTTTTAATTCACCCATCCGCTGTATCTCAGGGTCGGGATGAAAATTATACTTTGCGAGGAACGGGAGGGTGGTATGACGCCGGCGATTATAACAAATCCATTGTAAACTCCGGAATTACGATGGGTACATTACTGTCGTTCTATGAGGATTTTTCGGCTTATGCGAATCGCTTCGAAGTAGATATCCCGGAAAATCGGGATGCTATACCGGACCTTTTGAATGAAGCTTTGTGGAATTTAAGGTGGATGTTTACCATGCAGGATCCATCTGATGGAGGTGTTTACCACAAACTGACCAATCCGCGCTTTGACGGTATTATTATGCCGAAGGAAGCAAAAATGGATCGATATGTCGTGCAAAAAAGTACAGCTGCGGCTTTGGATTTTGTTGCCGTTATGGCACAATCGGCCCGGATCTTTAAAAACTTTGAAAAGCAGTTGCCCGGTTTGGCCGACTCCTGCGCAACGGCCGCCCAAAATGGCTGGAAATGGGCCAAGGCCAATCCAGACGTACTGTATGATCAGGATGCAATGAATGAAAAATATGACCCAGACGTCGTTACTGGCGCTTATGGGGATAAAAGTGTATCCGATGAATGGATATGGGCTGCTGCCGAAATGTATTCGTTGACGGGTGATTCTGCCTATATGGATGGGGTAGATTTTCAGTTAGATGCATCCTGGTCATTGCCGGGATGGAATCAGGTGAAAACGCTTGGCTACTATACTTTGCTTCGAACGAAGCAAAAGCTGGATCCCGATTTTCAATCTAAACTCCAAAACGGGCTCGTAAGTTATGCATCAAGCTTAAAGGATGGTTTAGAAAGTCAGCCCTATCATACCGCAATGGGCAAAACACCTCGGGACTATGCCTGGGGTAGTAGCTCCGTGGCAGCTAACCAGGGTATAGTATTGCTAACCGCATATCGTTTCACAAAACACGATGATTTGTTACATGCCGCGCTCGGCAATATGGACTATTTAATGGGTCGTAATGCCACAGGCTATTGTTTTCTGACCGGATTTGGAACAAAAAGGGTGATGCACCCGCATCATAGAATTTCTATGGCGGATGGCATTCAGGATCCTATACCAGGTTTGCTTTCCGGAGGACCAAATCCAGGACAACAGGATAAATGCGACACCTATCCGAACCGGTATGCCGATGAATCGTTTACCGACGACGACCGATCCTATGCTTCGAACGAAATTGCGATCAATTGGAATGCGCCCATGGTATATCTGGCCGCTGCATTGGATGCCATTTACGGGAAATAGTATGCGATTAGTAAGCTAGCTGCCTTTCGTAGGGAGTCGTATCGAACGCAATACTTGCTAGAAGAATTAAAATGTATTTCATGAATGCAATATAGGAGGGTTCCTCGGTTTTAGACTTTCTTTTTACCCGACTTAATAGGTACATTTTGAGGGGTTTCATTGTAGCCTTTGTGGTTGTTCATATTTACTTTTTCCGATTTACGGATAGACTCTTGTTTGATTTGTTCCGATGATTTTTTTGGCTCCTTTTTGCTTTCCTTTTCTGCCGGACTTGCTGGTGAAGGGGTGCCTCCCTCGACATTATTCTTTTTTGCAGCCATATTCGTTTGTATTTTGTGAGAAATATATGCAGCAAATTTTATGCCTGTATGGCCTATAGTTCTATTTGCTATTTCTCGTGTTAGAGTCCGTGAATTGTAGAAGTGGTAACCTTAGTATTTTGAAATTTACTCGTAAGCCACGGTCGTTATACTATCCCAATTCATAAAGTCGGTGAAAGTTTCTATTAATCCATGAAATTTGGATCTATTTAGCACATAAATGATACAATTAATTCTCTTTCAGGTAATTGATGTATTTGAATAATGTTTGAGTTTGAAAACAAATTAGTTTTGCACAAAACATGCCTTTCCTGGAACAGTTATTTTAGAATTCGATATATAACAGATATTAAATTTTTCGACTGTATATGACATCATCACCAAGAACGGCCTTGTTGGTAGGAGCCACCGGGTTGATCGGACGACAGCTGTTAACCAAACTCTTGCATGTTCCCTATTATGATAAAGTGATTGTACTGACGCGATCCTCATTGCATATCGTTCACACAAAACTTACTGAAATTAAATTTAATTTTGATAAACCAGATGCTTCGGTGGTGGTAGCCGACGACATTTTTTGCTGCTTGGGCACAACCATCAAAAAGGCAGGCTCCAAAGAGGCTTTCAGAAAGGTGGATCTTGAATATCCCCTTATGGTGGCGGAAATCGCTCAAAGAAACGGCGCAGAAAAATTTCTAATCGTTAGCGCAATGGGTGCTTCCAAAGATTCGTCCTTCTTTTACAACCAGGTAAAAGGAGAAGTTGAAGAAAAGCTTATTTCCTTAAAATATCCTTCTATACATGTTTTTAGACCATCTCTGTTATTGGGAAATAGGGAAGAAGCACGATTGGGTGAAAAAATGGGAGCCATATTTTCATCAATATTGAAACCATTTATGATGGGTTCATTGAAGAAGTATAGAGCCGTTGATTCGGCCAAGGTAGCCAATGCGATGCTGGCATTTGCCAAGAAATCGGAAAAGGGTGTTTTTATTCACGAATCGGACGCGCTTCAAGCGTTTTAAGAGATGACAACGGAACGGCCACTGGTTAGAGATGCTGCGGAATCGGACAAAACCGTTCTGTATCAGATGCTATGCGAACTGGAGGGGCAGGTTATAAATTATGAAGATTTTTGCCGTGTATATCAGCGAAACAGATCATCGGATTATATTTTCTATTTTGTAGCAGAGGTAAAAAGTGTGGTTGTGGGAATGATCAGTTGTCACATTCAAGGACTTTTGCATCATGCAGGATTGGTTGCTGAAATTCAGGAAATGTATGTACTCCCACCTTATCGGTCTCATGGAATCGGAAAAATGTTAATGCAGCATGTAATTGAGGCGGTGGAAACCTTAGGTGTGAGTCAAATTGAGGTTACTTCTCGTGCCCATCGGATAGATGCACACAGGTTTTACGAGCGTGAAGGGTTTGAAAAATCACATGTGAAACTTGTAAGATATTTCACGAGCACGTAAAAAGCATCCCGACATGAACAGGATGCTTTCCAACATTACCCTAAACCTTCAAAACGATCTTAATATCGGTTGTCGCGAGCCCAGTCGCCATCACGGCGTCCCATACGATGCGTTTCAGCCATTAATCTTCTGAGGTCTTCTCTCAGGATACGAGCTTCACGCGATGACAGACGTCCACGACGGGTAAAACCACGTTCCAGTGCCTCTATACGGTCGTACTCCCGCATGAGTATGCCTGCTTCACGACGGGACAGCCGACGGGAACGAACACCATCAGAGATTCTGTCGCGTGCCTCGCGTTGCATGGAACTAATTTCGGAGTGGCGTCCATCTCCGTATCCTCTGTTTGTATTGTAATCGCGGTTGTCGTAACGATAGCGGTCGTCACGGGGGCCATATTGAGCATTTGCACTGGTAAGACCGAGTACCATTATTGCAGCAACAAAAAGTATCTTTTTCATGACCTGTTAAGTTTAAAGTTCGTCGGTTAGAGACAAACTTTTAGGTCAGGTTTAAAGCCAATTTGTTAAGGAGTGTTAAGCAACAACGCATCAAGTGGTGAGCCCGTCCGCGCAACAGGTGTTTACTGTTTGATTAGCAATGGGTTGAGGTTCCGCTGGTGCCTGTGGTAAAAAAAGTTAATGATTTGTTAAGAGAAATCCTCAGAGGAAGAACCGCTTATTTTTGATCCAGCTCTGCTTGAATAGCCTGTTGGGCCTCTGCAAGGATTTCTTCCACTTTTCTACCCGCTGGTTCAATTCCTGGAAGTACCGTCCAGGAAAGTTTTGAAAAGGATTTTAAAGGGAAAACACCTTTTGGATTAAAGGCTCCTGTTCCATTGATGGCTATGGGTACGATGAGTGCCTCAGGTGCACGTTTTAACAGTGTGGCTACTCCGCCGGGTATAAATGGTTTCATGATGCCCGAGGCAGTACGGGTACCTTCCGGAAATATAATGGCCGCACTTTTTTCATCATGAATCAACTTACCCAAGCGTGCGATTTCCACCACCGCTTGTTTTCCATCTTTACGGTCAATAACGGCAGCTCCACCTTTTCTAAGATTATAGGAAATACTGGGGACACCTTTTGCCAATTCTATTTTGGAAACGAAACGGGGATGATATTTGCGTAGAAACCAGATTATTGCAGGGATGTCAAACGTACTTTGATGGTTCGCTACAAATATGATGGTTCTACCATCTGGTAATTGGGCACGGTTTATGAATCTGACACTCGAACCTGTAAGGTATAGCCCATACGTCAGGAAAAAGTTCAGCCAGTCGACACTGATTTTATGGGCTTTCTTACCAAAAACATTAAATGTAACGACCTGGATTACGTGGAATATCAGCAGGGATAAACCAAAATGAATTAGGTAAATGATGCTAAGAAGGTAGTCGACTATTTTTTTCATTCCTTTATTTTTTGCAAAAATAGTTGAAATATGGCTTCGTTACTAAAATTTGTCGTGCAGTAAATGAGAATTATCATGCAAAACTTACTTTAAATTTCCGTACTTTGTAGAATTGTAAAATTGAGATTAAAAGCATTAACAATGGAAACCGCACTTTCAGCAGAAAGATTAGAAGTCATGCAACATATAGGGAAGGATTTGGATGGACTTATATCCGAATACCTTAAACCCATTGAAGAGAATTGGCAGCCTACTGATTTTTTACCGGATTCCAGTAAAGAGAACTTTTTCAGTGAGGTGAAACTCCTGCAAGAAAGCTGTCGCGATTTACCTTACGATTATATAGCTGTTTTAATTGGAGATACCATTACAGAGGAAGCCTTGCCCACGTACGAGTCATGGTTAATGGATGTTATTGGGGTAGATCAGGTTGACAATCCTTCGGGGTGGTCGAAATGGGTACGTGCCTGGACGGCAGAAGAAAACAGACACGGTGACTTGCTGAATAAATATTTATACTTATCCGGACGGGTGAACATGCGTGCCATGGAAGTGTCTACTCAGTACTTGATTGCTGATGGATTTGACATTGGTACAGACCGTGATCCGTATAGAAACTTTATCTACACCTCCTTTCAAGAACTAGCGACCAACGTATCGCACCGGAGAACAGCTACATTGGCTAAAAAATTTGGTAATCCTCACCTTTCTAAAATTTGTGGGGTAATTGCAGCAGACGAAATGCGTCATGCGAAAGCCTATAAAACTTTTGTGAGCCGGATTCTTGAGGTTGATCCTTCCGAGTTGATTTTGGCTTTGGAAGATATGATGCGTAAGAAAATCGTTATGCCAGCTCACTTCTTGCGTGAAACGGGTGTGAAAATGGGTGATACCTTCGCACATTTCTCTGATGCTGCCCAGCGACTTGGTGTATATACGACCAACGATTATATCGAAATCCTGGAATCTTTATTAGCCGATTGGGAATTGGAATCGGTTCGTGATATCAATGCCAAGGCAGAAAAGGCACGTGATTATTTGATGGCTCTTCCGGCCCGTTTAAAAAGAATTGCAGATAGAACCCGTGTGCCGGAGTTGGCTTACGAGTTTAGCTGGATCAAGTAATTGATTCTTATAAAGGACAAGAGGCTGTCTCAAAAGGGCAGTCTCTTTTTGCATTTACATGGTTGCTTATTTT
>CALGRQ010000131.1 GCA_937880795.1 uncultured Dyadobacter sp.
ATTGGTACTACTTAGTAAGTAAACCGCTTAAATTCGCTTAGTAAGGAGCGACTAACTAACGACTCTAAAACGATAACAGGATACCTTATACGGGTATCCTGTTATACCTATATGGAGATTATTAACCTTTCAACTCCTCTTTCAAAAAGTATCCCGTAAAGCTTCCCTTAACTTTAGAAACTTTCTCCGGAGTTCCCTCGGCGATAATTTTGCCGCCCAAAGCACCACCTTCCGGACCTACGTCTATGACATGGTCGGCTACCTTGATCACATCCAGATTATGCTCAATAATCAATACAGTATTCCCTTTTTCAACCAGCTTGTTCAGTACATTTAGCAAGTGACGAATATCCTGAAAATGAAGACCCGTTGTAGGCTCATCCAAAATATACAGGGTTTTTCCGGTATCTCTTTTCGAAAGTTCTTCTGAGAGTTTTACCCGCTGAGCCTCCCCTCCCGAAAGCGTAGTAGCATGTTGCCCCAGGGTAATATAGCCTAAGCCTACATCGTTCAAAGTCTGAACTTTCCTTAGAATTCGCGGTTGGTTTTCAAAAAACTCCAAAGCCGACTCCACCGTCATATCCAGTATATCGGCGACCGACTTACCCTTAAATCTCACCTCCAGTGTTTCCCGGTTAAATCGCTTTCCTTTACAGGTTTCACAGTTGATATGTACATCGGGCAGAAAATCCATTTCGATTTTTTTCATGCCAGCACCTTCACAATCCTCACAACGCCCGCCCTTTACGTTAAACGAAAAACGACCTGGCTTATACCCGCGAATTTTGGCTTCGGGCAATTCTGCAAACAGGGTACGAATGTCTGAGAAAAGATTGGTATAGGTAGCCGGATTGGATCGCGGTGTACGGCCAATTGGCGACTGATCCACCTCTATAACCTTATCGATATTTTCTAACCCTTCTATACTCTTATACGGAAGCGGCTCACGCCGAGATTTGTAAAAATGCTGATTCAGTAATGGAAATAAGGTTTCGTGAATCAGGGAAGACTTCCCGCTACCACTTACTCCTGTTACGCAAATCATCGTTCCCAATGGAAAGCTAAGATTTACATTTTTGAGATTATGACCGGTGCACCCTTTAAGCGTTATGGCATTCCCGTTCCCTTTACGACGTTTTTTAGGCACCACAATGGCTTCACGTCCACTTAAATAATTGGCAGTCAGAGACCCATTTTTAAGAAACTCTTCCGGTGTACCTGCTCCTACTACATTACCGCCATGGCGACCAGCCCCTGGGCCTATGTCAAGAATATAATCGGAAGCCAGCATCATATCCTTATCGTGTTCAACCACCAAAACGGTATTCCCTAAATCACGCAGGTTTTTTAAGGAGTTAATCAGTCGCACATTATCACGCTGATGCAAACCAATACTTGGTTCATCCATAATATACAACACCCCTGTGAGCTGCGTACCAATTTGCGTAGCCAGTCGTATCCGTTGTGCTTCTCCACCTGACAAGGTACGTAAAGCCCGATTCAGCGTTAGATAATCCAGGCCCACATCCAACAAGAAACCAACGCGTTTTCTGATTTCTTTCAACACTTCATGGCCAATCACCTGTTGCCTTTCTTCGAGCCGGTCTTCCAGCCCCACCAACCAGTTGGCCAGTTCGCGTATATCTATATTCGACAAATCGGCAATATCCTTTTTATCGATCTTAAAATGCAATGATTCCTTCCGTAAGCGTTTCCCCTCACACTCCGGACAAGTTTGAATGGTCATAAAGTCCTTCAACCAGTCCTGGATTTTATCGTTACCACTTTCTTGTTGACGTTTCAGAAAATTAACGATACCATCAAATTTCGTTTCCCACTCGGTACCTGGGTATTTTTTAGAAGGAACTGGTATCGCATCTTCACTACCATACATCACCATTTGAAGCGCTTCGGCCGGAAATTTATCGATAGGAGTTGTGAGTGTTACCTTAAAAGGCTTCAACAAAACTTCAAGCTGCTTGAAAATCCATGCATCCCGGTACTCACCCATGGGAGCTATACCACCCTTCGTGATACTCAGCGATTTGTCGGGAATAATAGATTCTTCCGTAATTTCCTCTACCACGCCCAAACCTTGGCACGTAGGGCACCATCCGTACGGTGAATTGAAAGAAAATGCATTGGGAGCGGGATCGTCATAACTAATGCCAGATTCCGGGTCCATCAGATTTTGAGAAAAATAGTACGTTTCTCCTTTTTCATCCAAAATCATCAAAGCGCCTTTGCCCTGTTTGATGGCCGTTGTCACCGACTGACTTATCCTATATCTTGATTGTCCATCCTGTATCTCGGTCTTAGGAACAACCCGGTCAATCACAATTTCTATATCATGAACCTTATATCGGTCGAGCTGCATTTTGGGTAAAATATCCTGCACCTCGCCATCCACCCGTACCTTCGTATAACCCATACGGGCAATTTGGACGAACAGTTCGCGATAATGTCCCTTTCTACCTTTAACAGCCGGAGCGAGCAAAATAATCTTTTGCCCAAGGAACTGTGTCATGAGCTGGTTTACAATCTGATCCTGAGACTGTTTCACCATGCGCCTTCCAGTAACATAAGAATATGCTTCCCCAGCCCTTGCGTACAGCAAACGTAAAAAATCGTATATCTCCGTAACCGTCCCCACGGTAGACCGTGGGTTTCTGGAAGTTGTTTTTTGCTCGATGCTAATCACTGGCGACAAGCCACTAATTTTATCTACATCAGGCCGTTCCATTTCTCCAATAAACCCCCTGGCGTACGCAGAAAAACTCTCCATATACCGTCTCTGGCCTTCTGCATAGATGGTGTCAAAAGCAAGAGACGATTTGCCAGAGCCGCTCAGTCCTGTGATGACGACCAGTTCATTTCTGGGAAAGGATACATCTATGTTTTTTAGATTGTGGACACGTGCACCAAAGACTTCTACTTCATTCTGATCCACC
>CALGRQ010000132.1 GCA_937880795.1 uncultured Dyadobacter sp.
TACAATATGTGCTTTGATAATAAGTATATCAGTATTTTCTCAAAAACAGAATACCGAGATCAAGCTATACCCCGATCAGGCAAAAAATAAAATTACCATAAAATACGAAGGCGGACTGACCAGCTTTAAAATCAGAAGATATTAATAACCACAACTGAGGCTGAACAAAATAATCGTCAAATGAATATCTTTGCTCAACATGGTAAAAGATATTCATTTTTTTATGCGCGCGCTCTTCATTTTGCTGGCATGTTTTCCCACAATCCTTTTGGCACAAAAGGACAAGAAATCTGTAAGCCAATCAAAGCTTCCAGAGGTAGAACAACGTATGATTTCTCAGGGATTGGTGGATATACAGCAACTCGATGCATCCATTCTCGTGGATTTAAAATACTCCACCACAGACAATTTTGTAGGTAAAGACGTATATGGCGATCTTACCCGCGCATACCTTCAACCCGAAATGGCACGTAGATTGGTTCAGGCGCAAGCACTTCTAACCAAGGCCAAGCCCGGATATAAGTTGTTGGTTTACGATGCCGCCCGTCCCAATTCGGTACAATATGAGTTGTGGAAAGCGCTCGATTTATTAAAAATACCGGAAGCGAGCAAACCCCTATATGTTGCTGATCCTAAAATAGGTTCCAACCATAATTTTGGATGTGCCATAGACCTAACTGTGACCGATGAAAAAGGTACACCACTGGATATGGGTACTAAATACGACTTCTTTGGTCCACTAGCCTATCCCCGCTCTGAAAACGAAATGCTTCGGCAAGGCAAATTAACATCGAAACAAATCGCTAATCGTAAAATTTTGCGTGCCGCCATGACCCAGGCCGGGTTTACACAAAATACCACAGAATGGTGGCATTATGATGGGATGTCAAAAAAAGCGGCGAGAGCAAAGTATGGGATGATTAAATAAAGTTATTCACGTTCTTAACCTGTTATAGCTATAACAATAATGGAGGTTCACCAAGACTTTTACACTTGTGAAACCTCCATTATTTATATCAAGATCAAACGGCTTCTCAAAACCCGATCCTTTTCTTAGACCCTTTGCCTGCACTTCCTTTCACATATTCATTCAGCTCAGCCAATTCTTTTTCAAAACTACCTGACAGAATCGGAAAACGACACCATGACCTAGGATCCAGATTCAGGTCATCCAGATGAAAAGATGGCGCATAACGCTCACGTTTCCATTGATTTCGGCTCCATAGCTTAAAGAAGCGGTCGGTCCAGGCATGAATCTTATCGAAAGCGAAACGCTCCTTATACCGTACCACCAAGTTTCGATAACAATCAACCGGCGATTTTTTATCGCGAATCGCCAGTTTTTCAAGCGTATTCAGGAAATCATACGGCATCAGGTCTGCCTCGTCCGTCTGATTTCGCTCTAACGGTCTCAATTCGGCGGTGGGCTGTAAACTATTCACTTTTTTCAATCCTTCAATCCTAATATGTTTACCTTTCACCTCACAACCCTCTGTTTCCAACCAACGCAACCATTGCCGTAAATAATGCTTATCAATTCCTGCAAGCGGACTAATACTACCGGAAGTATCACCATCCATGGTGGCGTAACCTACTGCAACCTCCGACCGATTGGAAGTCGCCAGCAACAGATGATTGGATAAATTAGTCAGCAGCCAGACACCCGGAGCACGCACCCTTGCCTGAATATTCTGCAAGGCTATATCATCCCGTTCCCAGGATAACGGCCTTCCAATCTGATCTTCGATCAAACTCTTATAGGTTTCAACCAGACCATTGATATTGATGTTATAAAAAGTAGATCCAATGGAATGCGCCAGCGATCTGGCAGATTCCAGAGTATCATCAGAACTATTTTCAGTTCCCTGGTAAATATTATGAATAAGCACCCGCGCTATATCTTCTGCTGTTTTAGCCGACTGAATATCCTTAATATGCCCCAGTTTCTGCTTAAATGCCTGCATACCGATACTCTCATCAGCCAGTCTGATCATAAGTCCGCACAAGGCAGCACAAGCACAGGAATCGGCTCCTCCCGACAACGAAATTGTAAACCCATTGGAGCGGCTTTTACGGAGATAGTCAAACAGCGCTAGACAAACAGCTCTCGCAAACTCCTCCTCCTTCAATGCTCCTCCTTTTTCGAATGCTTCTAATTCGGCTACCTGGGGTAATACGGGTTCTATT
>CALGRQ010000133.1 GCA_937880795.1 uncultured Dyadobacter sp.
CTTCCGCTTCAATGAAAGTCCGGTGATTATGTTGAACAATCTTGAAGCAATGGGTAAGCCTATGCGTGCCAATGGAAACTTGGTTCCGCCATTGAAAATTAGAGACTTTACATTTACCAGCTTGTCTGATGCCGTGTAGAATTGGAAATGGTTTTTAGGATAATTATTCATATAGCTAAACGAATTTATTTTGAAACGTAGAGATTTTATGCAACTAGCCGGATTAAGTACAGGTGCTTTTATGCTACCCGGTATAAGCATGGGGAAAACAGTTTCACCAGAAGCACTTTTGGCCCCCGGTCTTGATATAGCCGTAAAGAAAAGATTGGCTGACGCCGCTCTCAATGCAGCCAAGGCCAAAGGGGCTACCTACGCCGATGTACGCATTGGACGATACCTTAATCAGTTTGTGGTTACGCGCGAAAATAAGGTTCAGAATATAGTAAATACTGAATCCTACGGAGTAGGCGTACGCGTCATTGCGAATGGATGCTGGGGATTTGCCGCTGTGGTAGATGCTAAAAACGAAGCGCAAATGGCAAAAGCAGCTGAGGATGCCGTTGCCATTGCAAAGGCCAATGCCAAGTTGATGAAAGAGCCAGTTCAGTTAGCGCCCCAAAAGGGTTTTGGAGAGGTGAGCTGGAAGGCCCCGATCAAACGGAATGCTTTTGAGGTACCTATTCAGGAGAAAGTGGACTTGCTATTGTCGGTGAATAATGCGGCAATGACCAATGGAGCCAATTACGTAAACTCAGTAATGTTCCAGGTTAACGAGCAGAAATATTTTGCTTCTACGGATGGTTCTTATATTGATCAGGATATTCACCGGATATACCCACAATTTAATGTAACGGCTATTGATCCCAAAACTGGAAAGTTCCAGACAAGAAATGCATTGAGTGCCCCCATGGGGATGGGTTATGATTATTTGAAGACCAATCCGGCGGATAAGATAAGCGGTGTCACCACCCGCTATAACAAAGGGTATGATATGCTGGAAGACGCTATTGCGGCTGCACAGCAGGCCAAAGCAAAGCTTTCAGCGAAATCGGTAGAGGCTGGTAAATATGATTTAATACTTGATCCCTCTCATTTATGGCTTACCATTCACGAGTCGGTAGGACACCCACTTGAACTGGATCGTGTGCTCGGGTATGAAGCGAATTTTGCGGGAACGTCTTTTGCGACGCTGGATAAATGGCAATCTAAAAACTTCCAGTATGGTAGCAAAGAGGTAAACCTGGTGGCGGATAAGTTGCAGGAAGGTTCTTTGGGCGCCGTAGGTTGGGATGACGAAGGTGTCAATACCAAGAAATGGGATTTGGTCAAAGATGGAGTACTGGTGAATTACCAGGCCACAAGGGATCAAGCCCACATTATAGGAGAAAAAGAGTCGCATGGATGCAGTTATGCCGATAGTTGGAGTTCAGTACAGTTCCAGCGTATGCCGAATGTTTCTCTGGCGGCAGGTAAAACGCCTTTGTCGGTTGAAGACATGATTAAGGATGTGAAAAAGGGTATTTATATCATTGGTGACGGATCATTCTCTATAGACCAGCAACGTTACAATTTCCAGTTTGGCGGACAGCTGTTTTATGAAGTGAAAGATGGTAAAATTGTAGGAATGTTGAACGATGTTGCGTATCAGTCCAACACCCAGGAATTCTGGAATTCCTGTGCTCAAATTTGCGACGAGCGCGACTACCGATTGGGAGGATCTTTCTTTGATGGGAAAGGACAACCTTCTCAGTCGAGTGCTGTATCACACGGAAGCTCAACGACGCGTTTCAATGGAGTAAATGTCATCAATACAGCCCGTAAAATTTAAAGAATCATAGCCATGTCAGTTATACTAACCGAATCGGAAGCCAAGGCACTTTTAAAAAAGGTGCTGAGTTACTCCAAGGCAGATGAATGTGAGATAAACCTCTCCGGAGAGCATCGCGGGAACCTTCGTTATGCACGCAATGAAGTATCCACCAGCGGCGCGTTAATCAACCAAAACTTGCAGGTGCAATCGGCATTTGGGAAAAAGGTAGGTGTCGCCACCATTGATGAATTTAGTGACGAGTCGCTTGAAAAAGTGGTAAGACGCTCGGAGGAACTGGCTAAGTTGGCGCCCGAAAATCCGGAATATGTAGGTGTTTTGGAACCGCAAACTTATGTTTCTTCAAAGGGATTCTTCGAATCCACAGCGAAGGCCAATCCGGATACCCGGGCGACCGCCGTTTTAAAAAGTCTGGAATTAACACGAGGTCAGAAATTGACGGCCGCCGGTTTTTTGGAAGATCAAAGCGGTTACGCTGCCATGATGAATTCAAAAGTATTGTTTGCCTATTATCCGTGTACAAGTGTTAATTTTTCGCTCACAGTGAGAACGGAAGACGGGACAGGTTCAGGTTATGTAGCCAAAGGATATAGCGACATCAGTAAACTGGATACCGCCGCGGCTACTAAAATAGCCATTCAAAAGTCGCTGGGTTCGGTGGGAGCGAAGGCTTTGGAGCCGGGTAAGTATACGGTCATCCTGGAACCCACAGCCGCAGCCGTTTTGTTGGAAAATATTTTCTTTAGAATGGATGCTCGAAGTGCCGACGAGGGAAGGTCTTTTCTGAGCAAGCAAGGTGGTAAAACCAAAATGGGTGAAAAGATTATGGATGAAAGGGTAAACTTTTATTCTGATCCAACGCATCCTGAATTACCGGCATCACCCTGGGCAGGGGATGGCCAACCTCTGGAGAAAAAATATTGGATTGAAAAGGGAGCCGTCAAGAATATGTATTATTCGAGATACTGGGCACAAAAAAACAATGTGAAGCCCATTCCCTTTCCTAATAATATGATTATGGACGGAGGTACTGCAACGCTTGATGAAATGATCAAATCGACGAAGCAGGGCATTCTCGTAACCAAGCTTTGGTATATCCGTACGGTAGATCCTCAAACTTTGCTGCTAACCGGCCTTACTCGAGACGGGACTTTTTATATCGAAAACGGGAAAATCAAACATCCGATCAAGAACTTCCGTTTCAACGAAAGTCCGGTGATTATGTTGAACAATTTGGAAACCCTTGGTAAACCTGAACGGGTGGTAAGTACGGAGTCGGATAGAAATTATATGATTCCACCGATGAAAATCAGGGAATTTACTTTTTCATCCCTGTCCGATGCGGTTTAGAATCTTTTGAACGCTTTTATAATAGCGTTTAAACGCAGAATTACGTCAATGGGTATATCGCCTTGCCACGTGGTTCTGCGTTATAGTTTTTTAGGTTGTGAGAACTTTTGAAAATGAAACCATTCTTTTTTACACGCATACAATACACCTCCGGGAATTGGGATACCGATCAGCGAATGCCTTCCAATTTGTTGCATTCTCTGGTTGAATATACGACCATTCCGGTTGATGAAAAGGAAAGAGTGGTTCAGTTGAGTAGTAGCGAGATTTTTAAAAGTCCCTTTTGCTATTTAAGTGGGCATAAGCTGGTGGAATTTTCGAGACAAGAGAGAGATCACTTTCGCAGATATGTGCAAAATGGAGGTTTCGTATTTGTCGACGATTGCAATCATGACATCGACGGACTGTTTGCGAAGTCCTTTGAGCAAGAAATGGAGCGTACATTCGGCGCAAAAGCTTTGCAAAAAATCCCCAATAACCATCCTATATACAATTGTTTCTTCAAATTTGAAGATGGTCCTCCCACCACGTCATTTGAGCTGAACGGCTGGGGTGACGATCTCGTCCATGACTATTTGAAGGCGATCATTGTCAATGGAAGAATCGGGGTTTTGTATAGCAATAAGGATTATGGCTGCGAATGGGATTATGACTTTAGAAACAAGCGCTTTTTAGCAGTAGATAATACCCGTTTCGGGGTAAATATTGTTGTATATGCGTTGAATGCATAAGTGATTTTGAATAAGAGAATAAATACATTGAAAATATAACGTTTTACTATTGGAAACGCAGGAATTAAACCATTACAAAGCGCTGGTAGCCAAGTTACCCCTTCTGAAAAGGGAAATCGGGAAGGTGATCGTCGGTCAACAGGAGGCTATCGATGAGATCCTGATTGCTTTACTAGCGGGCGGGCATTGTTTGTTGGAAGGTGTACCCGGTCTGGCCAAAACGCTAATGGTAAAAACGATGTCAGAGGCGTTGCATATGAGTTTTAAACGGGTGCAATTTACGCCTGACCTCATGCCCGGGGATATTATTGGAACCGAAATCCTGGAAGAAGACCATGATACCGGGAAAAAGTTTTTCAAGTTCAATCAGGGGCCCATTTTTGCGAATGTGGTGCTTGCGGATGAAATCAACCGAACACCTCCCAAAACACAGGCGGCACTTCTGGAGGCCATGCAGGAAAAGAGTGTTACTTATGGTGGTACCAATTATGCTTTACCTGCACCTTTTTTAATTATAGCGACGCAAAACCCTATTGAGCAGGCTGGTACCTATCCACTTCCAGAAGCGCAGTTAGACCGTTTTCTGCTGTATATCAAACTAAATTACCCGAGCGAGCAAGAAGAATTGGATGTACTCAAGGGAACTACGGGTACTTTCAAACCACAGATTAGCCGTATTTTAAGTGATAAGGATATCGTCGCTTTGCAGGCGTTAACGCGACAGGTGCATATTAGTGAAGATCTCATCGTTTGGATTAATAAACTGGTTCGGGCAACGCGTCCTGAGGGTTCTCCGTCCGAATTTGTAAAAGAATGGTGCGACTGGGGGGCCGGTCCGCGTGCAGGACAGGCGCTGGTATTATGCGCGAAGGCGCGCGCTGTGTTGCATGAACGTTTTGCCGTGATTCCTGAGGATATACAAACTTTGGCCTATCCTATTTTCCGGCACCGTATCGCAATGAATTTCCGGGCAGAGGCTGAAAATATAACTTCCGATGCGGCCATTGCTGAGTTATTGAAAACTGTGAAGTCGGTAAACTAGTCGGCTGACTTATATAAAACGAGATGGTTAAAAATACGGGTCTACTCGCGTCTAATCTTATTAAGCTAAAAAATTTGCAACTAACCGGGAAACTGGTTAGTGATGAATTGATGCTGGGTATACACGCTAGTAAGCGGTCTGGAATTGGAACTGAGTTTGAGCAATACCGACACTACGTGCCAGGTGACGATCCCAAACGAATTGATTGGAAATTGTTTGCACGTACAGACAAACATTTGGTTCGGGAGTCGGCCACAGAAAGTGATCGGCAGGTTCGGTTTGTTTTGGATCTTTCCGGCTCCATGAACTACGAAGAGCAGGGCGTTACCCGTTTGAACTATGCACGAATTCTACTTGCTTCGTTGGCTTACCTATGCTATATCCAAAACGACCAGATGAGTTTGTATACCTTACAAAACGGGATGATTACAACAGTCGCCGCTTCAAATGCGGCTGCTTCCGGGAAACAGGCTTTTCAAAAAGTATTGGTAGGATTGGAGCAGACCGTGGCAAGCGGGGACTGGCCGGCTGAGGGTATATCAAAAATCCCGGAGTTTCAGCAAAAGGGAAAAGAGTTACTCATATTTGTGACTGATCTGCTTCAAGCAAGTGAAGAGTGGATACAGCTGATCAAGTCGTTGACAAATCCGAGAAGAGAGATTGTTGTTTTTCAAATTTTAGGGGATCAGGAACTCGATTTTAACGTAAAGGGATTTTACCGCTTCAAGGATTTAGAAACCGGAAAGGAAATAGAATTGGATGCGGATTCGGTACGGGAGCAATATCTTAAGGCATCCACTGCCTATCTGCAAAAGGTGAAGTCGGATTTGCAACTCCCACAAGTGCAACTGATACGGACTCGGCTCAGTGACCCGCTGGGGAGGGTTTTGAAAGAATTTTTAACCAAAGGAAAAGGATAATGTCATTTTTACAACCAGCCATGTTTTGGGGTGCTCTGGCGCTGGTTATACCTGTTGCCATTCATTTTTGGTATCAGAAAAAAGGGAAAACAATAGCCTGGGCTGCCACGCAATGGCTTATGGATAAAACGGTTTTAAAGCACCGTGGCATTCGCCTGGATGAAATTCCTCTGTTGATTCTGCGTTGCATACTCATTGCTTTGCTGGTCGCTTTGCTGGCTAAGCCCGTCTGGGATGAAGTAAATGCGAAAGAGACAAAATCGGTGGTACACTTGGTAGAACCCGATGCAAAGCTCGTCAGCAATTTCAGATTTGAACTGGAAGAAGCGCTCAAAAGAGGAGAACGGATCTTTTTACTCTCTTCCGATTATCCGGAAATAAAGCATGTGGAAGAGCTCACCGAAACAAAGAAATCCAAACTGAATTTGCAGAAAGGGGTTTTACATGCGTCGCGGTATGGGACAGCATTGCATGTGTATATACGGAACCAGGAGTACCTCTTGGAGCAGCCTAAAGTGATGGTGCCGGTAACTTATAAGCTATATACCCTTGCAGATTCAACAGAACAGCATGCAGTTCCATATATAGCGGGTGCCGCTGGCGAATTCATTTTCAGGGATCCCCAAACGGGCTTATTGACTGTGGAAATTCCTAAAAACCGGCTACCTGGAGAACCGGTAAATGGGGGAAATATCAAAGTATTGTTAAACTTTAAAAATCAGGAGGAGCAGCATACGTTGCAGGCGGCCCTATCGGCTCTGCAAGAAACCTATTCCATTCCGTTGGAATCGAGTACGCAGCAGAAACAAGGAGAAGTGTATGATTGGATATTGAGCGACCAACCGGTGAAAGAATCGAACGCGGGCACCTTTTATGTGCGTTCAGGGTTGCAAAACGATGGCTATATACCTTCTAATGTGGCAATCACGCCCGATTCCATGCTTCTGTCTGCATCGCAATTGGTAAGGAATGGGCAGTTGCCGGAGTGGCTGGGTAATAAAATGGTTGAGTTTTATAGATTGAATATGAAAAGTGTTCCATTGAGTAAGGCCCAACTCCATGCAAGATTTGAAGCTGACGCCACTGACGTTGGTAATCATACAGACCTGGCCTATCGGCTAATATTACTTTGTTTCGTATTGATAATATTGTTGGAACGCTGGATTTCGATGAATAAAAACGTGAGCCAGACTTATGCTTGAATTAAAAAAACTCATTAATTCGGTTATCTACCAGTTATATACCAGCGCAATCATTCGCTGTATACTGTTGGCGGTAGCCATGTTTCTGATTGCGTCAGCAATGAATTCCGGTATTGTTCTATGGCCATTTATAGCCGCAATTGCGGGGTTAGGAATAGGAATGTGGCGAACCGATATATTTAAGATTAAGAAAGAAAAGGCCATTTCTTTGATTCACACGCATGTGAACGAAACAGAATATAGTCTTGATTTGCTCTCACGGGATCAACTAAATCTCGCAGAGCGCTTGCAGCTCGAACGTTTGGGGGAGACAGTTGGTCAGCAAAAATTTCCTTTTTTGAAATTATATAACGATCTGGGCTTATACATCGGTTTTTGTGCGTTTGCATTGGGTTTTTATTTTATCTATCCGATGACGCAACGCGCTGTAAATGAAACTAAATCCATCGTTTCTGAGCAAGGTCAAAATAGAAAAATTGAAAAAGCGACGGTAGCACCGGTATACCAAAAAGGCATGGTCGTTGTTACGCCTCCCGCCTATACGCTGTTAAAGGAAACGGAGGGGGCAGATATGAACATCAGTGCTATTACAGGGTCCATCATTCGTTGGAATTTACGTTTTAACCATACGGATGGGCTTGTAGTAAAGTTGGCGAACAGCCGTGGAGAAGAAGTTAGTTTTGAGAAAAAGGGAGATTTATTTCACTACTCCGACCGAATAGTGGGGTCAGGGCTATATGCTTTCAAAGCTGTTTGGAAGGATTCGGTGGTATATCAGTCCGATTACTACCGCCTGGAAGCCCTGCCGGATCTTGCCCCTAAGATTGAACCGGATTCAAAAGAGTTGTATACGTATCATTTTCTGAAAGACAGCAAATCTTTACGGGTTTCGGCAAAAATCTCTGACGATTTTCGGGTGAAGCAGGCTTTTATTGTGGCTACGGTAGCCCGTGGTAGTGGGGAAAATGTGAAATTCAGAGAGATGAAATTTCCGCTAAGTCCTGCTGATTTTAAGGAGGCAAAACTGAACAAAAGTATTGATCTGAATGCATTGAATTTTACACCAGGAGACGAGCTATATTACTATTGGGCGGCGATCGATAATAAACAACCTGATGCCAATTTTACGAAATCAGACACCTATTTCTTAGTTTATAAGGACACGGCCAAGGTGGAGGAGTCGGAGTTGGCTACTATGGCTGTGAATATTATGCCCGAGTATTTTCGGAGTCAGCGCCAGATTATTATTGATACTGAAAAGTTGATCGCCAGAAAGAAAAAGCTTAGTAAGAAGGAGTTTGCCTCTGTATCCAATGAAATTGGGTTTGATCAGAAAGTGCTACGTCTTCGATACGGACAGTATTTAGGCGAAGAGTTTGAGACCTCTATAGGCGGCGATGGGGGGCATGGGGATGAGTCATC
>CALGRQ010000134.1 GCA_937880795.1 uncultured Dyadobacter sp.
GATCATTTTCAAATCCAGCAAAATCAGGATAATCAAAACCGGAATTGTTGCTGTAAAAAACATATAGCGGGGTGCCACTCCACCCGCTGCCTTGGACTCGAATCGGGAAATAGAAATGAGGATACCTGTCACAATAGGTAAAGAAAACAAAACATATAGCAGCGGCTTTTTAAATACATATCCCGTTACCGATAGCCAAATCCAAAAAGCCAATACGCCTAACCCCACTAACATGCAGCATATGATATTGAGATAATGTACGGCTGGAACATTCAGGTATAGGAAACTTCCTAAAAAAGTAAACAACAACTTACCCATCCACACTACATTAAATGTTGATTTGGGCACGGAGGCTGTCTTGTCAATAATAAGGGCAAAACACATGAGCCCAAGGGTAAGCACCAACCAAGGCAGGAGAAGTCTGTACTTTTTCTGTGCAAATAACAATAGCAATCCCATAACAAGGGCTAAAAATCCATTTCCAAAAGACAAAACAGCTAAAACAGCCAAAAACGAGGCTCCTAAAAATTTCCAACTAAGCATCTGCTGTGTTTTGTCCAGCACCACCAGACAGCAAAACGAAAAAAAGAACACCGTGTAATGTTGAATGCCTCCCCAATAAAACTGAGTTACCTGCCAAAAAGATGAGCTACATAAAAAAATAGAAATGAACAAAAAAGTGACAGAGTTCAGCTGCCTTTCTCTACGGTATAAATAAAGCATCAGCCCGATAAAGCCAATCAAAAACAGATTTTGAAAAAGGATTAAATGAAAAAAATTCAACTCCCTAAATAGGTCATAATATAGAACAGCTGTTAATCGTGATAGTAAAATTCTATGTTCGTTATGCCGCAACAGTAAAACCGAAGCCCTATCCACAAAATCCTGATTATCGAAGTAATAAAGCTTAATGCAATACAGGGTTGCGTAGTAATCGTCGAAGGAAGGTATTGCGGGGGCATTCAAAAGGACAACACCACAAAATGTTAGAATGACCGCAATGGCTATATAGTAGTATTTATCCATAATTTCCTCAAAGTTACATCGTATAGAAACGCAAACTTAAAAACGAAAATTGAGAGTTTGAAAATATTACAAACAATAGATACTGAGTGCATTAAAGTGAATTACGTCTACATTATTAATTCTACAACTTCATAAAAAAAGGTCAATATTTCACATGTGTAATTCGCTATTTCAAGGCCTGCAAATCCATAACATCTCGCCTGAATGGAAACGTATGTTCCAACTCCGATTGTTATTTAACGGTAGCTCAAAAACATGGTAAAGCGCTTATCTTTCTACTCACATTATACATACACTACCCTTCATCACCTATACATTATTTGGTATGAAATACTTGGCTGGCATTTGTATATTTCTGCTGTTCTCAGCCCATTCCTATGCTCAAAAACAGCAGTCCGACACCTGGTCGAACGTCCCCAAAGCACAAGACGACCGCTTTACCAACCCCAAAAGTGCGATATATGCAGGCCCTAATGGCTGGTGGAATTATGGAGAGGTTCGGGCGGAGGGTACTGCAACTTCAACACTTCAATATAGTTTCAAAGGCGGGCTCACCACCAACAGTGGTATATTCAACCTGAACGAATCCGGAAAGCTTCAAATATTAAGTCTGGACTTTGGCACAGAAACGCCTGCTCCGGGAAACTACATCGTGGCAAACAAAGCCAACCCAACCGAAAAAAAAGTTTTTGTTTCGTTGACTGACGTTGCCAACAAAGTCATTAAAAGCTGGTCAACGGAAGGAGGCTCAGGAGTCGTCGTTGTCACAACATCAGGCGATTTTATTTACTTCAAAGCCCGAAATTTACTACTTAACCCCAGCAGTGTTTACAATAAAGACGAGCATAAACAAACGATCAAGCTTGGATTTGAAGGTGCATTTAAGCCATAATATTAACCCTTCGCTATTGAGTGAAAAGTAACATGGCGTGACCTAACAGCCACGCCATGCTACTTTTCCGGCATTTCAATTTCTCCCACCAATACTACTTGCCATTCAATATCTTTCCAATCAGCATCTGGCTCTCATGATTTTGATGGTTATGCTCTGCTGATCCCAATTTATGATCCAGATCTTTTAGCAGTTTTTTTGATTCGTCCGTTCCAATTGCTCCTATCCGTTGAATGGTATAGGATAAGATTTTGGGAAGCTTCGCTTTTTCGGCCATCGCCAGAGCACGCTTCATATCTATACCTGCAAGAGGTTCTGCCGCATACCAAACCATCAGCGGTAGGTTATGATCCTTCTCATCCTCGATTTTCTGTACCAATGCATCGAGTACGTCCCATCTACTTTCAGGAGCGAGCCGGGTCATGGCCGAGGCCAGGTACAACCGCACCACTGGTGAAGTATCCTTTTGAGCCAGGGAGACAAAACGTTTCAGGGTTTCGGGAGAAACATTATTGTTTTCGGCAAGAAACTGAATGGCCCAACTCCTTATATACTCATTGTCATGCGCCAAAAGATCGTTCAGGTCTTTTTCTGTAAATCCTTTTGTTACATGCAACGCCCACATAGCGCGTAGTTTGCGCGTGACATCCGGATTGTCTGCCAACATTTGTTTTAGCGCTTTGTGTACTTTCTTGTTTGGCCCCCGTTCTTGTAAGATCGTCCTCGCCTGACGAACATACCAATCGTTGACATGCAATTGGTATTTAACCAGCTCCATATCGGATGCCTTCGTCAGATCGACTTTCACGAATTTATCGTTCTCATGGGTAATCTTAAAAATACGTCCCATGGTTTTGTCGTGCACATCTGGATTGGGACTATGACACTGATTTTTATCATACCAGTCAATCGCATATACCGATCCACTTGGATCATACTTCATATTGAGCCATTGCGACCATGAATCATTCATGGCTAAAAAATCCTTTTGATGAGAAGCTATATAACCTGAGCCGCTCCGCTCAAAATGATCAATATTAAGGCGAGAACCATTGATATTGTTCATGAAAATTTCGTTACGGTATTGTTTCGGCCAGGAATCCCCGCCGAGGTATATCATGGCTCCTGAATGTGCATGACCACCACCTGCCGAAGCAGACCTGAAATTACCGGCATGAGGCCCCCTATCGCCTACCCAATGTACGTGGTCACCAATGGTTTTAATATCGTCGTAGGTATAGGGATTGAAATGTTTACCTGCCTGCCGTTGGTAACGAGCTCCCTGTATGGCATGATACATATGCGGAATCACACACACGGTAATAAATGCGTGGCCGTAATCATTGAAATCGATTCCCCAAGGATTACTGGTTCCTTCGGAATAGAGTTCGAATTGATGCTTTGTAGGATGATACCGCCATACCCCACCGTCGATCTTGGTTCGTTCTGAATCCGGCGCACCGGGTTTTCCTACATTCGAATGAGTAAAGACACCATGCGTTCCGTATAACCAACCATCCGGACCCCATCTCAAATTATTCAAAACCTCATGCGTATCTTGTTCACCCCATCCGTCCAGTAATTTTTGAGGTGGACCTGCCGGTTTGTCATTTTTGGCATCTATAGGGATATATAGTAAGTAAGGTGCAGCACCAAGCCAAACACCACCTAAACCTACCTCAATACCACTCACGAGGTTCAAACCTTCGGCAAAAATTTTTCTGCTATCCAAGGTTCCATCCCCATTGGTATCCTCAAAAATCAAAATTCTATCCTTGCCTTCTCCTTCCTTTGCCGGAACCGGATAAGTATGACCCTCCACCACCCACAAACGGCCCTTTGGATCAATGGTAAAACTAATAGGACGGACCACATCGGGTTCGGCGGCTGCCAGGGTCACTTTAAATCCCTTCGGAGGTGTCATTGCTTTGGCCGCTTCTGTACCCGAAAGGCCTGCGTGAAGTACCGGATCTAAGGGAGGAAGAATAATGATATCCTTTTGTTTCAATTCATTGGGAAAATTGGGACGACTGGTGTAAAACCGGAAATCATCAAAATTAATATGTGCCCATTTGTCGTGAGGAATGTATGGGATTTGAGAAATTCCCGTCTCATTATCCACAATTCGGATGAAAATTTCTTTGTGAAGATAAGACTGTAAGTCTACCACCACCGGCTGTAAAGTGGCTCTCCCTTGTCCGGTAATGTGAAAAATAACGCTATCGGTACCAGCCAGCACAAGTTCTACCCGTGTATCTTGAAGCGCTCCTCCCGAAACACGAAATGCAGCAAAAGGTTGTGTCACTTTAAAGGGGACAGATGAAAGAGTTCCGGTTAATTTGGCGTTGACTGTTCCCCCGCTCGATATAAAATACTTCCCTTCCATCCCGATATGCATGTCCTTTTCGTGCAACGGCGAAGGATCGACACCCACCAATGGTTTCGCAAATGCATCACCCGTTGCGGTCCAATCCTTCATCGAAGCTGCCTCTAGGTTAAAATTGAGCGGCTGGCCGTCTTTTGTTGGGAGTTGACCAGCAATTGTCTCAGTGGATATAGCCCCCTCAACCACCTCGAAACTTCCAACCATACCGGCAATGCGATGGCCAGGAACAGAGCAATAGTAGGTGTCACTTTGCTGGGCCGTGAAGGTAATGCTGGTACTCGACCCTTTTTCAAGAATTACTTTACTTTTAAGACCGAGCTTTTCCAGGGCAATATCATGCGTCATGAGTTCGCCGTTGGTAATCTTGATCCGTACCCGGTCTCCCTTGTTCGCTTTCAGGGTTGGATTTCTCGCACCATCCGGTGCAAAAAAACCTAACATGGTAGCTTCCAAAGCATAATCCCTGTCAATGCGTGTGCTGTCTTGCTTCTCCTGGTTGTATATACCGAACCCGTCAGGCACGATTCCAAGCAACAATGAAGCAATCAAAATGATAATGAAGTGGCGCATAATGAATAACGAATTGAAATAATTAAAATATTCGTGACTGTTTGATGGTGGGTGATGGAGAAGGATGAATATCCCTTTTTAATCACCCACCATCAAGACTCTATAATCGGATTCCCAAACTAGAAATGATTACGGATCGAAATATACTGATGCAGTCATCAATATCCTGGGTTTTGCTTATACACACCTCTCGACCAGTTCATTTGAGCCTGGGGAATAGGAAGGTATTCATCTCTCCCCGCTGTGAATTTTGCTACTTCTAACCATGGTCTACGTTTCTTTTCCTTGTCTAAATACCCGTTAAGCGTTTTAGCAGCAATGCCCCATCGTACCAAATCAAAAAAACGTCGACCTTCCATAGCCATTTCTAATCTGGTTTCCCACATAAGGGCATTCCAGGCAAAGGATTTGTCCCACTTCACTTGCGGACCCACCACATAAGGTGCTACCTTATATTTGACAGGATATGTTCCATTTGGCATTTTTAAACGACCAATACTCTTGGAGGCACGTTCCCGAACCTGATTAATGATCGGTAGAGCCTCCATATGTCTTCCCAATTGAATCAAGATTTCAGCCTTCCAAAGCAACACCTCTGCATATCTGACTTCCAACTGATTTTTTGAATTAAACATCCAGAAAGCGTTGAAAAGACCGGGACTATTTGTAGTTACATTCTCTTTTAAAGAGTGGAAGTAACCATATACTGCAGGTTGCCGGGAGGCACTGCTATCAAACAGCACAGTCTGATACTTCCAGGGATGGCCAGGAATGGCAACCGTATGACCAAGTCGAGGATCCCAGCTATTGTGCGCGAAATATTCCTTTTTATTAGTAATATTTTCGTCGTTAAATGTATTGAACATTGGATAACCATTTTCGTCCACTTTGAAGGCGTTTACCATGTTGTAAGTTGGTTTGTGAAAATCACAACAACTAAAATATGGATTCCACCAGGGTGCGGTAAGTCCATTGCCTTCATTTAAGTTACCCCGAACCGTTCCGTCATTGATTGTAAATTGAAGCTCCCATAGCGACTCTGGCGATGCATTGTCATATTCCAGCATAAAATTTTCCGCTATGTCGGTGGCCAATTTATACTTCCCACTGTCAATGATTTCATTCACCAACCCCAAAGCTTCGGTCAATTTTGCGTTATCGATTGTGGTAAGTTGGTTATTATCATTTTGCGGATACGCCATCCACAACACCGTATAGGCTAAAAAAGCCTTTGCACCATATTTATTGATTCTCCCTTTATCCGTTTGCGTTTCGGGGAGGTTATCTGCCGCAAATTTCAAATCATCATATATCTTTTGCCATATCGCCATGTCCGACGTAGCACCTTCGGGTCGATTTGAAATCTTAACAATATCTTCATTGGTATTTTCTTCAACCACATAGGGGATCCATCGATAAATTCTTTTCAATTTCATATGAATCCAGCCTCTCAAAAACCGCATTTCGGCAATCCTTTCATTTTTTTGGGGATATTTGGCATCATCCATACGCTTAATGGCGTTTAATGCCGTATTCGCTCTCGAAATGCCGCTATATCCACTAAACCAGACTCCATCGTTATTACCGACATTTGCATTCACCAGAGAATACGTTTCCATCTGAAACCAAGGTGTCTGATCATCCAATCCTCCTCCGCCCTTATAGGCGTCATCCGAACGAAAACTGGCAATCCAAGGATTCATGGTATCAAATGCATGAGCTCTTGGAATAAAGGCATAGGCGGCGGTAACCAGGCCATCTACATGCTTGGGTTCACTAATCTGCTCCTCCGTAATGATTCCCTTGGGATTAACATCCAGTATACTCTGACACTGGCTGAATATCAATAAAGTTAAACTCCATAAGATATACTTCATCATCGTTTTCATATGCTTTTTGTTATCAAAATGAAACATTGATCCCCATCATGAATATTTGTGGTCGGACATACGGGCTTGAATATTCATTCGCCTTTGTCGGATTTTCCGGATCCATGCCCGTATATTTATTGGCTCCCCACCACTTCTTAAAGTTCACAATGTTTTGCGCGTTGGCATAAACCCTGAACTGTTTCATACCCAGTTTCGAGATAGCCGAAACCGGAATATTATACCCCAATTCAATTTGCCTCAACTTGAGGTAAGACCCCGACTCTGTGAAATAGGTAGAAACCCGGCGCTCGTCATTGGTATTGTATAGGGATAAGGCAGGAATCGTAGAATCGTAATTTTCGGGTGTCCAGGCACCCAATAACCTTTTAGGGTGGTTAAAGCCACTTTGAGTCCAAACATTCCAAAAGTCGCTATACGACTTCCAGTCATTCCGCACCGTATTGCCTGCTATACCTTGCCAGAACATGGAGAAGTCAAAATTTTTGAATCTAGACTCTGCATTCAGTCCATACATAAATTTCGGATCACTAACACCAATCCAGGTTCGGTCATGCTCCCAGGTTATTTTCCCGTCGTTGTCTAAATCCTTATAGCGGATTCGTCCCAGCCCTTTACCCTGTTGCTCAGCTGAGTTGGCCACCTCTTCCTGCGTTTTAAACAGGCCATCAGCCACAAATCCATATATCGAGTTTAAGGGGCGGCCCAGAATGTCATCATCCAATCCATTTCCACCATAAGTAAACTTCACTGACTCCGGCAAATCGTCAACCTTGTTTCGGAACGTGCTCATATTACCTGTAAGGGAAAACTCAAAACCATTTTGATACTTTTCTCCATAGGAAAGAATTAGTTCAACCCCACGATTGGTCATATTGGCCGCATTGATCCACTGATAACCACCCTCACCAATAGCAGCCAGATATGGTGGTTCATACAACATACCTTCGGTATACTTATAGAAATAATCAATGGATCCAGTGAGTTTAGATCCTATCAAACCAAAATCTAAGCCTAGGTTGGTTTGTCGGGTCGCTTCCCATTTCAGATTTGAATTTCCAATATGCCGTCTGCGATATCCTGAATAAAGTGTACCAGACTCATTCCCCGCCAAACCATAACTAGTAGCGTTATAGTTCGCATCGTAGAAGTTAACAAGCGCATTGGTCGGAATATTAGAATTTCCATTCATTCCCCAACTAGCGCGTAATTTCAGATCGGATAGAAATGAGACATCTTTCAGAAAAGCTTCATCGCTCAACCGCCAACCCGCTGAAACTGCCGGGAAAAATCCAAACTGATTGTTAACCCCGAACTTGGACGATCCATCGTATCGAAGCGTTGCAGAAAGCAAGTACTTATCTTTGAAAGCATAATTAAATTTACCGAAATAGGACAGTAGCGTAAACTCATCCCCTCCTCCATATATTTCCTGTGTGCCAGTTGCGGAACTTAAATAGCCATAGTCATAATTTTCAAGTTCCAGATTTCTACGAAATCCTTCCATGTTTTGAAATGTATACCTCGATGTTTCTATTCCAGCTAAAAAATCCAAACTATGATTTTTCACACTCAAATTATAGTTCAGTGTATTGGTCCAGGTAGAGGTAAGATCCTGTCCCTGATAACTCCGAACCCCGTTATTGATATTTCTTTTTCCTCCGCCTTCTACCCAAGTAAATTCAATATGCCGGTAATTGTTTCCTGTATAGTCCAACCCAAACTGCGTTTTGAGGGATAAATTTTTAAGGATTTTGAGGTTGGCATATACACTTCCAATGATTTTATTGGTGGTCGTAAAATTATCCTTTCCCAGCGTGAGCATCCTAACGGGATTATTGTAATCATCCATTCCCAGGTTATATGCCGTCCCACCCCAACCTCCGTCGGAAGTATAGACGGGAATGATTGGTGGCATCGTTAAAAATGCATGACTGTGATTCTGATCATTGATCTTAGATGTTGAAACGGCAATATTTTCGCCAATACTCAATCGGTTTTTAATCAGACTATACTCAGAATTCAAACGTAGTGAGATGCGTCTTAATCCCGTATGAATTTGGGTTCCTTTGTTTTCATAGTAATTGACTGAAAACATGTTTCGAACGTTCTGATTTCCATTGGTGAGGGTAACCTGATGGTTATTTTGCAAGCCAAGTTGCGATCCTGCATCAAACCAGTCAGTGTCCGAAGCTCTCATCGTTTTTTCAGAATTAAGCCATTCCCTTGGAATAACTTCATCCAGGACGGGATTACCCTTTTCGTCCAAATGCGATTTGAATGAATAAATTTGGGTCACTGAATTGGGATCCTGCTTTTCATTAACGGCAGCTTGCCAGAATGCCCTACCAAACTCTTGGGTGTTCATCATCGGAATCCGGTTCATAAAACTAGACACACCCACAGAACCACTGTATGCTATCTTAGTTTCACCGATTTTCCCTTTTTTAGTTTCAATAAGAATCACACCACTGGCAGCTCGAGACCCATATATACTCGCGGAAGCTGCATCTTTTAAAACCTGTATAGAAGCAATGTCGTTAGGATTGATATCCCGTAAATTGATGTTGGTTGGAAAACCATCCACTACGATCAATGGTGGTGCAGAACGCATGGAAGTTAATCCACGAATCTGAACGCTTACATTGCCCACAGGACTTCCATCGCCGGTGATATAAACGCCCGGTAGCCGCCCCTGCAAACCCTGCATGACATTGGAATAACTATTTTTCTCAATATCTCGGGCCGTAACCATGGCTATGGAACCGGTCAAGTCTGCTTTTTTTTGCGTCATGTAACCGACCACAATCACTTCTCCCAGTGCCTTTGTATCTTCTTTCAAAAATACTTCCAGGTTCGTCTTGTTCCCTACCAGTACTTCCTGTGTCTCATATCCCACGTAGCTAAAAACCAAAACCGCATTGCTGCTCTCTGGTATGGATAGCTGAAACCCACCTTTTTCATTCGTAGTTGTTCCCACGGATGTTCCCTTCAACACTACGCTCACACCCGGAAGCGGATTATCTGAATCGATCATAAAAACCTGTCCGGTAATATTATCCTCAGGTTGCGTTTTAGATTCGCGCGCATCAGGTCTTACTTCCTCATATCTTTTCGTTAAAATAATATGTCCCCCAGAAACCGCATATTGTAATCCCAATGGAACCAACAACTTCTCCAATACCACATTCAGCGTGTGTTTCGAAGCAGAAATACTTACTTTATGGTTTTCAACAAGAGCGGGTATATACGAAAACTTAACATTTGCCGACTGCTCAATAGTCGCTAATACCGTTTTAAGCGATTGCCCATTCGCTTCCACAGTAACCTTTCTTCTTAACAGCTCCTGTGCATAACCATCTCCCGCAAACGAAAGACTGGTAAATACCAGCGAGATAAGGAATGGGATAAAAGTAACCTTTATCACTGTTGCCAGAATTTTTAATGGTAAACTTAATTTTTTCATAATTTCGCAATGGTTTTAGTGTACACAAACAACAAAACCCTCCCACGGCTTCCGGAAACGGAAACCTTTAAGTACTACTTAGTATGGTGAGGAGCATTGAGGGTCAATAACGCTGGTACCGTTACTGGCCCTTTTTTAGTGGTATTTTGTCATAGATATGAGGTTTGGTGAAAATGAATTAGTTACATCCTCTTCCTGCTATAATCACTCGTCCATCAGAAATCTGGTAATTTGCTCCGATAGTCTTGGTGATAATATCAAGTTTTGCAAAGAGTGATTCGTCCGTAAAAGACACATGTAGGCGACATTTTGCCAGAACAGTACGATTAAATACAAACGGGATACCGTATACCCTTTCCAAGGTTTCAAAAACTTCGGCAATGGGGAGATTTTCAAAGGAAAGCGCTTGTTCTCTTTTTAAATTTTTGATCAAATCAGGAAAATCAACATTCCCGGTTGAAATCGTATGGTCTATTACGGAGAATATAGCTTGCTGGTTCGGGATGATAAGACGTGACTCCAACTTACCCTCTGGTCTACTTTCAGCAACTTGAATAGAAGAAACCGCTACTCTTCCGGTACGTACCAAAACCTGAACCTGGCTCTCCCCGGTTCGTATCAAAAAGCTGGTACCTAAAACGCGCGTCAATAAACCATTGGCATATACATGCAACGGACGTAAAGAATCCTTTTCAATATCAAAGAAAGCATCCCCCGACAAATATATTTCTCGTTTATTTTTCCCTGTAAATTGGAGAGGGTAACGGATTTTACTCAATGGCAATAACACCACTTTACTTCCGTCAGGTAGTCTCACAGACCTTTGCTCATCAGTATTGTTTACTTCCTCAATTAATGTCGTACCTACCCCAGAGACTGCCCCTTCATAGGAATAGTCAACCGACTTATTATTGAATTGATACCACAGCAAACCCATTACCAACAGTACGGCAGCAGCAACTGAAAACCAGCGAAGAAATGATCCGTGCAAGCCTTGTTTTTGACGACGTGTAGTATTAGCCAGTATCGCCTCTACCTCAATCACCAGTTCCTGTTCGGATAGTGAAGAAACCGGGCCTCTTAATGCCAACAGTATTTCCCTGCCACGATTCAAATTATAGACTTCATCTGGATTAAGCCTAAGCAATTCTTCCCATATCAAATCATTTCCAGCCTCCCACTCGCGGACACAGTGCTGAAAGTCTGCGTCCATGACCAAATCAGGAAGGTGGTAACTATGAAATACTTTCATGAGAAAATATAAAATTTTATCTGTATAATACCATAACCCCGAAAACTTATTGGGATAATGGAAAAAATGTTAAAATTTTAATATTTTCTTTTTATAATTTTACAATTAACTGTAAATCAGACAAATAATATAAGGAAAATAACTGTATAAAGAGATACCTTCCATTTGTCTTTGATAACCCTCAGCGCATGGTAAAGTAGATTTGCCACTGCCCCTCTGGAAATGAGAAGAACCGATGCTATTTCTTCATTCGATAAATTTTCGTAGAATTTAAGATGAATGATTTCACGCTGCCTTCGGGTTAGCTGAGCAAGAATACAGGTTATTTTCCTTTCTGCCTCGCCCACAGACTCCTCCGTGATCATTTGCATCTCTATGGAATCGTCGGTAAGAATTTGATCTTCATAATTATCAATGTCCAAAAACGTTTCTGACCGCCGATAAATTTTAAAGAGTTTGTTTCTAATACTTTTTAGCAAATAAGGTTTGATTTGATCGACGGTACTAAGGTGTGTACGTCTATCCCAAAGATTTGTAAACAAGTCATGTATCTGATCTTTAACCAGCTCACGGTCCGAAGAGAACCTCGATCCATAGTCAAAAAGAGTTGTATAGTAGGTCTGAACGATATACTCGAAAGCAGCCTTGTCTCCTTCCACAAAACTTTGCCAAATCCGTATATCTTCATTCATAAAAACGAAAACATTTCAATGAAAGACTACAACGCAAGAAAACTACACTTATTTAAAGCCGTTACCTACGTTATATATACTCATTGGGTGCAAGTGCCAACAAATTCTATATTACATCAAACCTGCTTCATGCGAGCTAATGTAAGATAATTTCCGTTCTTTATTCAAAAAGTCCCTTAGCCCCCCCCCGATCAATCCCCGTTCAATTCCTGGCGAACTTCGGTAAAATGAACATTTCCGTAGCCCAGCCTTTCAAATTCCATTAATCGGAGCGAGGCGGCGTCTTTAAACCTTTGTTTGTTTTCTAATTTCTTGCCCTTATACTTTTTATAGATAGCCATGGCCTGCTTTGTGTCGCCTTTCAAAAGATAATAATTGGCAAGGTTTC
>CALGRQ010000135.1 GCA_937880795.1 uncultured Dyadobacter sp.
GTGGTGGTTCTTTAAGGCTATCAGCTAATGAAAACGACCAGTATCACATTGTATACTGGTCGTTTTTGGTTTTTAACATCTCACGATAATCGTAAGTCAAATTTACTTGTTACGATTATATCGTAAAGCTATCGCTTTCTACGTATGCTTTAATTAATGCAGCTTCTCCTTCCTTACCGGGTTTAGAGTTTCCATGTTCCATACCCATGATAAACGACTTATTTTCTTTCTTGCTACGGTCGTATATATACTTGAACACATTTTTATAGTTGATTTCTCCCGTCGTAGGCTCTTTACGACCTGGCTCATCACCAATTTGGAAGTAATCAATCTCACTCCACGTTTTATCAATATTGTAAATAATTCGACCTTCATTTTTCTGCATATGGTATATGTCGTAAAGAATCTTGCAAGACTTACTGTTTACACCACGGCAAATTTCATACGTTTGATCAGAAGTACGTAAAAACAGGTTTGGACTATCGCTGAGTGGCTCCAAAACCATCACCAATCCGTGCGGCTCCAATATTTCAGCACCTCTTCTTAGGGCGTCAATGACATTTCCTGTTTGTACACCAATGGGCAAATTACGTTCAAAGTCACCCGGTACCACAGTCATCCATTTCGCGTTTACACGCTTTGCAACCTCCACTGCTTTTTTACATCCATCCAGAAAAATATCAACATATTCTTTCTTGCCGGCTGCAAGTGTATTGGCACTGTTACCACCTTTATCCACAACGAATACGCCCATTTCCATATTCAAACGTGCCATTTCCTTAGCAATTCGCTCTTGCTCCGCTACCGGACGCCCCATCATACCATTGTCTTCCAATGCCATAAAACCTTGATCAGCCATAAACTTAAGCTGGTCAATCACATCTTTTCCGGCCGTATTCTGGAACATTCCAAAATGTGAGGCATATTTAAGTTTGAACTGATTTTTAGCCTGAGGCGCCGAAGCAAAGGATTCACCAGCAGCTATGGCTGCACCAGCTATTCCTAATGTAGATTTCACAAAATTTCTGCGAAGCATATTTTTTGATGTTATGTTTTAAGTGTAAAGGAAAAAAAGC
Organism: uncultured Dyadobacter sp.; assembly: GCA_937880795.1. Taxonomy (GTDB): domain Bacteria; phylum Bacteroidota; class Bacteroidia; order Cytophagales; family Spirosomataceae; genus Dyadobacter. Next base: position 1,077 of record CALGRQ010000135.1, read on the forward strand.
ATCGAATATACCTCTAAAGCATATCCAAAATGCACTTTGAGGCAATTTGATATATTAAGTTCTTATGATTTTGACCTTCTGCGTTTGCGCTTTTCCTTGGTGATGACAGGCTCCTCAGGGTTTGTCACGACCTCAACCGGCTTGGGTAAGTATGGCGCAATTTGCAATTTTATATTTTCTCTGAAAGCATTTTTTACGCCATCAATCGCAGCGTCTTTCACTTCGCCCGTAAAACGATCTTCTTTCAAAAGTTTAACCACCGCTTCTTCCCCAGGCCAACTCCCGCCTAAAAAACGCGCCGCACTTGCCTGGACATCTCGCGATTCGCCGGCATTGAGGGCAGCAGTACGCAGGATGTGAATGGCTTCGATACTTCCCGAAGTTTTCAAAGAACCCAGCAGTGCGATCTTCTTTTCTTCATTTAGACGTAATAGCTTTTCGGTTATATACGATACCCCAGCCTGTTCGAGGAGTAATTTCCCGGCATCTCGGCCTACTACTTCATTGGATTTGGATAGGGCTAGGTTAAATAAACGATCATTTTCGGTTACCGGCTCATAGCGTTCTACCAATTCTATATAGTCCTCGGTACCGTAAGTTTCATCCAACAATTTATTTAGAGCCGTAAGTCCTTGTTGCGAATTACTTACAAACGATTTGTCCAGGTGAAGGAGCGCTAGTTTGCTAACCTGAATGCGGTCTGATGCGGGAACCGTTGTTACATGAAGCAATGCCTGCGTTTTTTCGTACCCTGCATGAAAAAAGTCGAAGGCCCGGAAATAACGTAAACGATCTTTAAAACTAACCGATGTATCGGCCGCAAGTTTCGTCAAATATGGGATGGCTTGTCGGGTTCGGGCCAGCCATATCAAATCTTTGCCAGCCGGAGTTAATTCCGGATTTGCCCCCGCCTTAGCCAACCAAGCCGGAAAAATCCTTTCCCACTGTCCAATAGCGCCAATACTCAAAGCCTCAACCGACCAACGGTCGTGTCCTTTATACTGCTTGGCCAATTGCAGCCATACATCCAGCGCCTCATAAGTATGATTGTGGTTGATTGCCAAAGCGCATTCACGACGTACCTGTGGATGCGGGTCGGAGGTAAGTCTTTTGATATACTCCGTTGGATCACTATTGCGCTGACGTACAGCTCTCAGGGCTACGATTCGCAGGTTGTGATTAAGTTCTCTGAAAGCGATATCCAGATTTCGATAGTTAAACCCTTCAATTTTATTTAGCACCCACAGCGCTCTTGCACGCAAACGAGGATTGGCTAGCGGATCTCTAAACAGTTTTTCCAGCTCATCTTCGGCAGTCCAACCCATCTTTACAAGTGCATTAAAAGCCATATAGCGCATGGATAAATTCGGACTTTGTAAAGCCTTCACCGCTTCAACCGGTGAATTAAGGTCATATACTGGCGTTTTATAAGGCACCCCAGGCGGTGCTATACGAAACAACCGTCCCCGACTTCTGTCTTTCATTTTATGACTGCCTATCACAGGATCATACCAATCAGAAATGATGAGTGAACCATCCGGAGCAACACAAACATCGGTTGGTCTAAACCATTTATCCTTTTTACCCTCAACAATGGGAAATATCCCTGTTGATTTGTAACCAGCACCTTCATCCTTTACGGGAAACGCCTGAAGTGCATTGAGCCCGGCATCCGCAAGAATAATCTGATCCCAAAACCGGCGCGGCAATAAATCACCCTCATAGATGGTCATTCCCATCGGGAAGCCAGAACCCGTTTCTATCAGATTGGGAACAACGCCCGGGTCATTCTGATGCCAGTGACGACGCGGAACTTCATCCTCTAAATTAGTCCGGTTCACACGCCAACTGTTGCCATTCATTTCGTTCACATAGCCGAAATTCCCATTTTCCATCACATAAGAAACGCGGTCACCTGCATTTCCCGGCTCTTCCTGATCGGATTGCCACATGGTTGCGTAGCTATCCACAGCCACTTCAAAGCCATTACGAAAGTTTTCGGCAAGGATTTCTACTTTTCTAAATTCCTGATCGCACCGAAACACAACCCCTTGCTTGAATTGTCTGAAATCAATAGGCCTCTCATATTTATCCAACAATGGCCGGTCTTGTCCGTCAACAAGCTGCCTACCTGCATTTCCATAGTTAAAATAAAAATTACCATCTGGCCCAAAAACAAACGAATGCACCCCTGCATCATTTTGAGCTCCACCAATGCCCTTAAACAGTATTTCTTTTTTATCCGCCTTGTCATCTCCGTTGGTATCCGTAAACAGCCATACATACGGGCTTTGCGAAACGATTGCCTTGTTTCCCATCACCCAAATACCCATAGGCGCATTAATTTCCGGTCCCTGGTAAAACACCTTCGTCACATCGGCCTTCCCGTCGCCATCCTTATCCTCCAATATTAAAATACGGTCACCCACTCCCAGCTCCGATTTCCCATTCACTGCCGGGCGATAGTTATAACCTTCCAAAACCCATACCCTGCCCCGGTGGTCCACGTCGATACTAGTAGGGTTGGTTAAGTTCGGTTCAGCGGCAAAAAGGGTTGCTTCAAGCCCTTCGGCCACATCTAAACCTGCCACCGCATGCATCGTAAATCGCTTTTCAGATTCCGATAAACGGGCATAAGCGCTGTCGGGATGAATTACAACTAAGGAATCAGGAGTTTGACTAAAACTGCAGAAAGGAATCAGTAAGGAAATTACTGTAAAGGCAAGCGTAAGTCCTTTTAAATTAATATGTTTCAAAATATGCTTTTAATATCAACGGCTACTCAAAAAACTTTTAAAAATACCGGTTGTTTTTTGAATAAAGAAATTTGCATATGAGCTGATCCATAAAAATTAAGAATTTAGCGTCAATCCCTATTTGCGTTTACGTATGGTTTCTTCTTATCACTCCCACCTTTCAGACCAAATTGTATAGAATGACGGAACGCTCCTACGGATCTCCATTGTCACCTCAAAACATTTTTCTACAAACAGTTTACCCCTACGGGGATAATCATTTTCAACATTCTAAAATTGAAATAATATATACCAATTAAAGAGGCCCGGAGGGCCGCAACTGTTTGTAGAAAACATCGCAAAGCATGAATCTAAGCGCCGTAGGTGCGAACCGTAAATATTTCAATAGGATTGTATGGTACGCTCCTACGGAGCTCAATACTCACTGGAAAACATATTTCTATAAACGGTATAACCCCCTACGGGTTTTAAATACTGAATCGCATTTCAACAATTAAATTCAATCAAAAAAGCCTCACTTCACTTACTCTTTCTCAATTTACTCATATACTCCACGAGATTCACCAATTCGTCTGTACTTAGTGCATCTTCCAACCCAGCCGGCATCATAGAATCCTTCAATTGACGGATCGACTTTACTTGTGACATTTTATACTCTTGGCTGGCTCCGCCCGGAAATTTCATAAGTAAATCCGTTTCCGTCTTGCTCGATATAATACCTGCAACCGTGGATCCATCCTTAAATATGACCTCAAAACCTTCGTATCCAAAACCGATACCTGCATTGGGATCAAAGATGGCAGCATATAATGCCTCCTTGGGCAGCTTATCGCCAATTTCCGAAAGTTTAGGACCGAAATCCATTCCTTGACCATTTACCTGATGGCAAACCGAACAATACATAGCAAAAACCTCTTTTCCTTTTACAGCATTCCCCTGAGTAACAGTAAGTACTTTTAATTCAGGATGTTTCTTCACAGCGGTTCCGGCTTCGGTCAAGTATTTGGCCGCTTCTAACTTCACCGCCTTACGCCACGCTCCGCTCAAACCCTGTACAGCAGCCGACTTTAACTCGCCACTTATTTTACCCTCTTTCAATAATACCAATACCTCATCTTCTCCACTCATCGTACCACCTAGTGCCTTCACAGCTGCCGTACGTACCGGTACTGAGTATTTCATGTCGGTAGTTACTTCCTTTAATATAGATAACGATTCCTTATTCCCAACTCCTTTAATGGAGGTCAGTATCGCAGCAGCTTTAGACGCATCTTTGCCTTTTATGGTACTCCAAATCAATGTTTTACCACCTTGTCTTAACAACTGCTGTCCGGCTTGTCTTCCCATACTTTCATTGGATTTCGATAGAGCCAAGTCCAATAAACGCTTATTTTCAGAAGCTAGCTCATAACGGCTCACCAGTTCCATATAGGTCGATTTTCCATATTCAGCATCCAACACTTTCTTTAAAGCAGCCTGCGCATCAGCGGATTGTTTCACAAATGCCGGGTCTAGATGTCGTAACGCCAAATTACTGATCTCCATCTGATTGGCAGCCTTCCCTTTCATCATTTTGAGCAGCGCTGCCGATTTTTCCTTTCCACCTGGGTTAAAATCAAATGCACGGAAATATCGAAGGCGTTTTTTAAAATCTACTGATTCATCGCTAGCCAGAGAAGCCAGCAAGCCTACCGACTCCTTACTTCTCGATCGCCAGACGATATCTTTGCCCGCCTGAGTTCCTATTGGATTGCTACCTGCAACTGCCAACCAGGCTTTAAAAAATGAATCCCACTGTCCTTCGGCACCTATACCTAAGGCTTCCAGATACCAACGATCTACCCCGTCATATTGTCTGGCAAGTTGCGCCCACAAAGCAGGCATTTCTGGTAAATTACTTCCATGCATAGACAAGGCGCACTCTCTTCGTACTTGTGGATCAGGATCGTTAACCAATAATGATATATAAGCGGGCAATTCCTGACTATGCCTTTCTTTTACAATACGCAGCGCGGTAATCCTTATATCCGGATTTGGACTTCGAACAGCCGTTTCGAGATGCGAAGGATTCGCTTTGCCGACCAGTGTTAATGCCCAAAGTACACGTGCCTGCATGCGTGGATTCTCATTTTGCGTATATACCTTTTCTAATTCGTTTAAGGATGCTGTGCCCATTTTCAACAGGGCTTGCCAAGCCAAATACCGTACGGAGAGGTTCGGACTTTGCAAAGCCTCAACCGCACCAGAAGGCGTAGAAAAATCATTTTTAGGACTTTTATAAATAGAATTTGCGGGAGCCAGCCTATACAGTCTTCCTCTATTTTGATCACCCGCCTGGTGTCCCCCTACTCCTGGATCATACCAATCGGATACAATTAATGACCCGTCCGGAGCAACACATACATCAGAAGGTCTAAACCAACGATCCCGCTTACCTTCCAGTATATTAACAATTTTTGCAGAAAAGCCCGCCCCTCTTTTTTCAACTGGGTACGAACGAACCACATTATGACCCGGTTCGCAATGAATCATTTGATCCCAAAACACTTTGGGCAAAAGTCTTCCTTCATATACCACCATACCCGTTGGAGAGCCCGAACCTGTCTGTAACAAATTGGGTACTACACCGGGGTCATTCAAATGCCAATGACGCATCGGAATACTATCTTCCATATTTGTCCGGTTAGCACGCCAGCCTGCACCCGTTAACTCATCGGTATAGCCGTAATTTCCGTGCTGCATTACATAATTGATGCGAACACCTTTATTGCCATCATCGTCATTGTCCGACTGCCACATGGTACCGTAGCTATCGACAGCCACTTCATAGTTATTTCTAAAATTATGACCCAGGACCTCTACATTTGTAAAATCAGGGTCGCATCGAAACACAATACCTTGCTTTAATTTTGAAAAATCAATTGGTTTTCCGTTAGGTCCGGTAACCGGTTTTCCGTTTCTACCCAGAAGTTGTCCTCCCTCATTCCCGAAATTAAAATATAGCTTACCATCTGGTCCCAGCGTAAATGCATGCATACCGTGGTCGTGCTGTTCACCGCCAACACCCTCAAATATTGTTTCCTTTTTATCCGCCTTACCATCTCCATCCACATCGGTAAACAGCCATACGTAGGGACTTTGCGAAACCACCACCTGATTGCCCATCACCCAAACTCCCAAAGGCGAATTGATTTCCTTACCCTGATAAAATACGGTAGTCTTGTCTGCCTTACCATCTCCGTTTTCATCTTCCAGTATTAATATACGGTCACCCTCGTTATTGGTTGGGTTGCCGTTAATAGCCGGTCTGTAGTTATATGCCTCGCAAACCCAAACTCTACCCAAGTGGTCAACATCTATATTCGTAGGATTTGTAAGTGTAGGCTCAGAGGCAAAAAGGGTGGCCTCTAACCCGTGAGACACATCCAATCCTGCCAACGCATATTTTGCCGATCTTTTTTGCGCATCAGAAAGATCCTTATATAAACTATCCACCCTAGCACCCTTCACTAAACTAACGTTGGCATATTGGAAAGAGGCTGCCGTAACTCCCAGCAAAATACTGCCGGCCATAAATAACCCAAATGATCTGGTAATATTCATTATTGAGAAGAGAAAAATTTGCGACGATGTGTGCGTAATCATCATCCTCCACGCACGAACCCTGAAAGATGATACAAATTGAATAAAGTTGTCTAATTTTAAAGCTATAAGAGTCAATTCACCTCATTAAATACTATCATGAAAAAGACTTTATTTTATCTCACGGCAGTATTAGCGCCGCTCTATACCCAGGCCCAAGTAAAGCCCCTGCCTGCATCGGTTCAAATAACAACGGCTATACTTGCTGCACCAACCGACAAACGCGATGGTGCCAAAGTATATGGCTATGCACCAGATGGTTCCTTTACCGTTTTGAGGAATGGCACCAACGACTTCGTTTGTATTGCAGACGACCCCAAAAAGGAAGATATAGGCGTATCCTGCTATCACTCAGACCTCGATGTATTTATGGAAAGAGGCCGTGTACTAGCCAAAGAAGGTAAAAGCCAAAAGGAAATATTTGACATACGCGAAAAAGAGGTGAAAGCAGGTACTTTGAAAATGCCCGAACAACCTTCGACCCTTTTTGTTTTATCAGGCAAGAAAGATAATTATGACAGTGCATCAGGAGCGCTTAAAAAGAGCTATCTGCGTTATGTAATTTACATTCCATTTGCCACCTCAGAAAGCACCGGATTACCTTTGAAACCAGATGCGGACGGTATGCCATGGATTATGGACCCCGGTACGCACCGTGCACACATTATGATTAACCCTGCACCGTAAATCATACATACCGAACGACAGAATATGCCTCGGGCTTCGCGTTGAACAGTGCTTTGGTACGTTTCCAGACCTGCTTAAAGAACTCGGTAGAGCGATAGGCATTCAACGCATCTTCTGATATCCAGTGACTATATGTCACAAATACGTTCGGTTCATGAATGTCTCGCCACAATTCTAGGTGCGTACATCCATTCATCTGTAAGATATAGGGCTTCGATTCATTGAAAACTTCCTGAAACTGTTCTATGTTATTTTCATGGAATGTCATACGTACAATTCTGATAATCATGAGCGCATTATATTACATGGTTGATATTTAAATGGTCTTATTTCTTATCGCAGCTCAAATTTTAAAATGAGGGTAGATGTCAGAAAACAACGTCTTTTCTCAAAAAACGAACCGATGAAAATTATATCTAAACTGATTATAGGGTTAGGCCTTTCGGTCCTTTCACTCCAAGTTATGGCACAATCCGAAGTTATTGATCTTTGGCCGAAAGGCAAAATACCTAATTTTAAAGCGAGTGATATAGAAGAAAAATCCGTTACGGACGCCAATGGCATCTTGCGGATCAGTGGTGTAACGGTACCGACTATCACAGCCTATATAGCTCCGAAGGAAAAGGCAACAGGTGCTGCCGTGTTGATTTGTCCAGGAGGTGGATACGGTATATTGGCAGCTTCGCACGAAGGAAGTGATTTTGCTAAATGGTTTAACGACCGCGGGATATCTGCATTTGTATTGAAATACCGATTACCAAATGAAAAGGCCATGTCGCATCAGCATGAGGTTCCCTTAATGGATGCAATGCAAGGCATGAAACTGATTCGTCAGCATGCAAAAAAATGGAATATTGATGGGGGAAAAATTGGGGTGATGGGCTTTTCGGCAGGTGGTCACCTGGCTGCCACACTGTCTACGCATTATAATATGGGAGAAAAGGCCACAGAAGAAGCAAAACCTAACTTTTCTCTACTAATATACCCCGTTATATCATTCTCAGCCACCTTGTCTCATGGCGGTTCTCGGGATAACTTACTGGGTCCTGAAAAGTCGGAGGAACTCATCAAATATTACTCGAATGAACTTCAGGTAAGTGCCCAAACACCACCTGCATTGTTGATTCACTCTATGGACGATGGTGCCGTTCCTGTGGAAAACAGCATTGCGTATTATCTTGCATTGAAAAAATTTAAAACACCTGCCGAAATGCACTTATATCCTACCGGTGGCCATGGTTATGGCTTGCGTACGCAAGGAAAAGGCTCCTTGGTGAACTGGCCCGCCGCTATGGAAGGATTCTTAAAATCGATGGGGTATATGAAAGAATAGTATTGATTAAAAGCTTCGGTTTCATATCATATAGGTCATCCGTATCAAAAAAGAGGCAGCTAAGGTATTTACCCTGGCTGCCTCTTTGCTATGTTATCTTTTGCTTAATTCATCGCCACCAAAGTTCTCATATCGGATTCCTTCACTTCGTTGGTACTTAAATCAATTTTTTTGACAATGGATTCGTGGGCATTGGATACTTCCAGAGTATATCGCCCATCGGGAACCTCAGAAAAATTAAGTTTTACTCCAAACTTCTTAGCCAACTTACCCACCCTTTCCTGATGAATGACTTTCCCCGCACTATCGCGGAGGCTGATATCAACCTGTTCACCTTTTTCTTTTTCAAGTAAAACATTCATCGTAAGCGTGTTGACTACACGATACATACCAATTTTAAAATTTTCACAACTGTTATTCTTGCATTCTTTTTTCACCTCAACGGGCAGTGCGACGGCAGGCGTGTCCACATACATTAATCCACATACGGCAATGGCGAAGCATTTCATTAATCTTTTCATGGCTATGAAGGTTACCTGGTAAAATGTTTAAGATTTCACCAATGATGGCATCATGCCACGCTATGTTGCATGCGATATTTTAAATGGACAGAAACAGGGATGAACGGTATTAACCGCCAATGGCAATCATTTTTCTGTTTTGCTCGTAGTCCGACTTCGCCTGCTTTTCTTCAAAAGCCATATGCCCGCCGTGAGCAAAAAATTTACGATTGAAATGTGTTAGTATCAAAGGGCGTACGTCTTCACCTTGTCTTAATGGTGTTAATAAATCCACCTCAGATGTATCGAAAAGGCAATTTTTTAATTTACCGTCGGCGGTAAGGCGAATGCGGTTGCAACTGGAACAAAAGGGATGCGTAACGGTGCCAATAATACCAAAGGTACCTGCACCGTGCTCCACCTGGAAGGTTTTCGCAGTATCATGTGCCTCTCCGGGAAGCTGCCTAAAAGCGAATTCATTGCTAATGCCGGATAACAACTCAGCATACGACACAATTTTAGACATATCCCATTCATTCCCATTAAAAGGCATGAATTCAATAAAGCGTACATGCAAGCGCTCGTTGGCCAACGTAAGTCGAACAAAATCATTCACTTCCGTATCGTTAACCCCACGCATCACTACCATATTGATCTTTACAGTAAAACCTTCGTCGAGTAAAAGCGATATATTATCGAAAGTCTTATAAAAATGATCCCGTTTGGTAATTTTCTTGAAGTCTTCTTCCTTTAAGGTGTCCAAACTAACATTGAGCGATTGTACGCCGGCACTTTTAAGATTATCGACATATTCATGTACAAGCAATGCGTTGGTCGTCAGAGTTAAGGAAGTGTTGAGTAAACCCAGGCGCTCTATTATGTCTCCTGCATCCTTCCGTACCAATGGTTCTCCACCCGCCAAACGGATTTTATCCACACCCATGTCCACAAAGATCTTGGCAAGTTCTTCTATTTCGTCTGCCTGCATCAGCCATTTGGAGGGCATAAACTGCATATCCTCTTGCGGCATACAGTAAGTACAGCGCAGGTTACACTTATCCGTCAGTGAAATGCGTAGATAAGTATGTTTACGTCCAAATGTATCGATAATCGGCAACGACATGCTTTTTCTTGAATTTTTTAATCAATATCCTTACTCACCTCCCACTGCGCTAGCAACGTCTAATCGTGTCTGCTTCCATCCAAAACATTAAAAATATGAAATACGTGCGGAAATAGAGCATCCATATATTCCCTTACTCCGCCTGTGCTACCAGGCATGGTGATCACAAGCGTATTACCCACCAGCCCAGCAACCGAACGAGACAGCATTGCCGTTGGAATTCTTTCTTGTCCATATTGACGTGCAGTTTCCGCAATACCAGGTATTTCCCGATCAATTAGTTCACTCACAGCTTCCGGTGTGACATCGCGGGGAGAAAGACCTGTCCCACCTGTGATGAGTACCAGGTTGTACTGTAAAGTGGCCAGACCTTTTATTTTTTCCTGAATGATTGATTTTTCATCGGGAACAATACTATAATCTTGTACCGAAACGGAGAGAGATTTCAGTTTATCAACAATCACTTTACCCGACTTATCCTCTCCCACTCCGTTGGATATACTATCGGAACAAACGATCACGGCCGTTTTTAGATGCTGCGGAACCGATTTCCGATCACTCTTTCCTCCCTTTTTTTCCAGCAACCTTATATGTTTAATCTCAACACCCTTGTCAATAGGCTTTAGCATATCGTACATGGTGAGCGCAACCACCGATGCCCCGTGCATGGCTTCCACCTCAACACCCGTCTTATATATCGTTTTTACAGTCAATTCAATCACAACCGACAGATCCTGTATCCTATAATTTACTGCTGTATATTCTATGGGAATGGGATGACAGTCCGGTAGAAGATCTGGTGTTTTTTTTACCGCCAAAAAACCAGCAGCCTTCGCCATCTCAAAGACATCACCCTTAGGCACGTTTCTGTTTTGAAGAGCTAAAATGGTTTCAGGTTTAGAAACGGTTACAGTTGCCTCGGCTGTTGCAATCCTTAGCGTATTGGTTTTATGGGTTATATCAACCATTAAAAAACTTTATTAACAAAATCCTGATTCAAAATGCTTTAAATATTCTCTTTCCAGGAGTAATCGCCTGCCTGCGTGATCTCCTTCCCAAAAATGGGAACATGGGCTTTAATTTGCTCCACAATGTATTCTGATGCCTCAAAAGCGACTCTTCGGTGTGGTGATGATACAAAAACAAATAAACTAATCTCTCCCGTAGGAACCAGCCCCAAACTGTGATAGATATGCATGCAAATCAAATCGAACTTAGAAAAAGCCTCCTCTCGAATCTGATGAAAGGCTTCTTCGGCCATTTCTTCATAAGCAGAATATTCAATACCGCTAACTACTCCACTTTCCTTTTGGTCGGCCCGAATTTGACCCAAAAAAATGGCGTGCGCACCAATGTTGGTTTTAGACTGATGACTGGCGATTGAACTGGCCACAAAGTCCGGACTTATAGGACCGGGCACAAACACCTTTTTGGGTTTTCTTACTTTAT
>CALGRQ010000136.1 GCA_937880795.1 uncultured Dyadobacter sp.
AAATTGCCATCTAACCGATTTTCCAGATCTGTATAAAACGGTTTGGCATAAGGAAAAAGGCCATCCGCGAGCCAAGTTTTTACGAGCTTTCTACCTGTCAATGGATTTATAATACCTGCCGCCACCCGGGAAGAGCTTGGGGCCGAAGAATCTCCAACAATATGAAATGACTTTCCCGCCTGCTCTAAATGCCAGGCTACGGAGAGTCCACCAATACCATGTCCAATGATTAAATAATCCCGATCGGGCTGCGTAGCACTCATTTGCCAGATTCTCTATTACGTAATGAAGATGTGATACGGGCGTCGGCGAGCCTCACAACGAGTTCTACCTGTTCATCAAGAGTCATTAATGAATTATCGACATACACGGCGTCCTCTGCCTGCCGAAGTGGACTTTCTGTACGATGCGTATCTATATAATCCCGTTTTTTAAGATTTTCGGCAATCTCTTCAAGGCCGATCAATTCCCCCTTTTGCATCAATTCCTGCTGCCTGCGCTGGGCACGAATCATCGGGTCCGCCGTCATGAAAATTTTAAGTTCGGCTTGCGGAAAAACGACCGTTCCAATATCCCGGCCATCCATTACAATACCTCTAGTCTTACCCATTCGTTGCTGCTGCTCTACCAATGCCTTCCTAACTTCAGGAATGGCGCTCACATCGCTCACCTTTTCGGAAACATACATTTTCCGAATCTCATCTTCCACGTTAAGTCCGTTGAGGTAGGTATCGTTTCTTCCCAATTCAGGATGTATCCTAAACGAAATTTGAATTTGGCTCAACGCCGCCTCAATCTCCTTAGGGTTTGTTTCACTAATATGGTTCTGAATGAAGAAAAGCGTAACAGCCCTATACATCGCTCCTGTATCAATATAGGGGTAGTTGAGTTGCTTGGCAACCAGTTTGGCAGTTGTGCTTTTGCCACAACTTGAGTAACCATCGATAGCAACAATTATTTTAGGCATATAAATCTGTCAATAAGTTCAAGCCGAGAGGCTCATTCATATATTAAATATACGCAGGGAACGACAGATTGATATTGTCATAACAAGTATCTGCCTGCAAGCCAGACAGATCAGTTTCACTTGTAAATATCAGACTGCAATATGCTCATGCGCATATTGCAAAAATAGGGGAAAGTCTATTGTGGTAGGTACTTTTTTACAAGTTTAAAAACGCACCTACCACAATTTAAAGCCGCATTCAGGGCATTTTTATGCGTGATCGACCAAAAATACAACCAAACTCCGCGCTCCATGCGCCCCAATCACCAACGATTGCTCAATATCTGCCGTTTTTGACGGCCCGGATATAAAGCAACCCCATCCTGTTGTATCCTTTAGTACCTTGTAGGCCTCGTGCATATTACTCACGATGCTATTACGAGGAATTACGAAGGCTAAATTTTGGGTTATAAAAGGAAGTACACGATGCGGCAAATGATTGTCAGAAATCCAGATCGCACCATTTTCTGCCACACCAAATTCAGCTTCCAGGATTGCCAGTTCTATGGTTTCTAAATCGTGCGGATCCGTAACCTGTAAACTAAAGTCAGCCCAGTCCGCCAGAGCAGGTATTGTTGAGGCCTTATTTACCACCCCGCCATACAATTCTTCAACTTTGGTCCTCAAAGCTCCCAGGTCAGGAACAACGATTACTTCGGTATATATAGCCGACAATGACTCAATGAACTTCGCTTCACGATCCTCGTAATGACTATCAAAGTCAATATTCTTTGGCAACTCCGTTTCCTCAGGCTTATTTAATCTGATTTGTTGAAGTATTTTTTCCCTTGCGCTCATGTATATAAGTATCTGTCACGATGACCGTGGCAACAATAATTTAATTTTACAACTTACTTTCTGTTACGAATGTACCAGTCACGGAAACTTTCCTGAGGAGGCTCCGGCATCTCACGGTTCTTGTACCAGGGGTTTAAGCTATTGTTAACGACAAAAGGCATTGCTTTCATCACTGCTCGCCCAAGTTTACCCGACCATTGATAAAATCGGGGCTGAGATAGCACCACCGACATGGCTTTAATCCCTATTTCCTTTCCTTTCGGAACATGCCCCTGCTTCACCAACACCTGTCTCCACTTATACAGCTGATCATGAATATCGATTTTAACCGGACATACATTGGAGCAACTTCCACACAAGGTACTGGCAAATGGAAGATCCGCATTTTTCGTCATGTCCAAGTTTGGTGCCAAAATAGAACCAATGGGGCCAGCCACTGCATTATGATAGCTATGGCCTCCACTCCGCCTATACACCGGACAGGTATTCATACAAGCCCCGCATCTAATACATTTTAAAGAGTTTCTGAAATCTTCTCTTCCCAGTTGTGTACTTCTGCCATTGTCCAAAAGAATAATATGCATCTCCTGGCCTTCTCTTGGCTTTTTAAAATGACTGCTATATGTGGTGATCGGTTGTCCTGTGGCACTACGCGCTAACAATCGCAGAAATACTCCCAGATGCTCTTGCTTTGGAATTATTTTTTCGAATCCCATACAGGCAATGTGAATATCGGCAAGGTGTGCGCCCATATCAGCATTACCCTCGTTGGTACTTACCACAAAACCACCCGTTTCGGCCACAGCAAAGTTGACACCTGTAAGTGCTGCCCGACGGGTCAAAAATTTATCCCTTAGATGTTGTCTGGCAGCCTCCGTTAAATATTGGGGATCGGTTGCACCCTCTTCTGTGCCCAGATGCTCATGAAAAAGAACACCTATATCTTGCTTTTTTAGATGGATGGCCGGTAAAACGATATGGCTTGGTGGCTCGTTCCTAAGCTGAACGATTCGCTCTCCCAAATCGGTATCAATGACTTCGATGCCGTTTTTTGCCAAGAAATCGTTCATATGACATTCCTCTGTAAGCATCGATTTACTCTTCACCATACGGTCGATGTTATGCTTTCGCAACAACCCAAGAACAATTTCATTATGTTCCGCCGCAGTGGAGGCCCAGTGAACATGAACCCCATTTTCTTTTGCCTTACGCTCGAAAGTTTCGAGCAAGGTATCTAAATGTGATAAAACATAATGTTTGATATCGGAAGCAGTTTGTCGCAACGCTTCCCATTCCGGCAATTGTTTTGACGATTTATCCCGTTTATGACGAACGAACCACAAGGTTTCATCGTGCCAGTTTACATACGGCTCATCTGCGTTAAATACATCCGAAGCACTTGCATGATCCAGGGTTACCTTTGACATATCAGTCTGATATAATTTATAATAGTATTATTTAAAGAGCTTAAATTATACAATCAATAATCATTGTATTTTTCAAAGCTTTCTATTTGTTTAAAGAACAAGATTCACGCTATACGTCTCCAACCTATTTTATTGTATTGCAATATGTTATAAATTTGAATACAAAGTTTTTCGACCAAAGCGCCGAAGTCTTAATTAAGTTTTATTAAACTTTTCTTAGACAAAACATAACTTCCACTCCTATGAAAACAAGAAACATCATACTCGCAGCATCACTTACAGGTATGCTTTTGACCGGTACCGCATTCAATACCATTGCTCAAACTACGGATACTGTAGACACCGCTGCTACACCAAATAAGCTAAGGGTTTTGGAAATTAAACCGATGCAATTCAGGGTGTCATATATACAACCTCAGTCCAATACGGTTATCGTTCGTATTTTGAATACCGATCGTACCATCCTGTTCTCAGAAAATAAGAGAATCGAAAGTAACTATCTGAGGTATTTTGACCTATCGACATTAACCGACGGAACCTATACATTCGAAGTTACGGACGGAAAAGAAAAGTATACGCAATCCTTTGATATCCTGACCAAAACAAGCCGGGTTGTATCGTCCATCAACTAATGTAGGGCATATCTCAAATCCTGTTTTTCCTATATCCAGGCAAACAATGGTGCTCTCCGGAGTGTCATTGTTTGTTTTAGCCCACTGCCGAGTTCAATATCTCTGCGATGTGCTTCACCTGTACCGATGAGTTTTTACGTTTCAAAATACCATCCAGATGCATCAGACAACTCATATCCGAGCCAGTAATATATTCTGCATCATGACGTATATGATCCGCGACGCGGTCCTTACCCATTTTCACTGACACCGCCTCTTCACTCACGCAAAAAGTACCTCCAAATCCACAGCATTCATCTTTACGATCCAACTCCACCAGGTTTAAACCTTTTACGTTTTTTAACAAAGTTTCAGGTTTTGAAAAAGGTTCTGCATTGAGTTCGGACATTTGCGCCAGATGCAGACCTCGCTGGCCGTGGCATCCCTGATGCAAACCTACCCGATGCGGAAAAGATGCTTCCAGATTATCAATTTTGAGCACATCGGTGATGAATTCAACAAGCTCATATACTTTTTTACGCACCGCCTTAGATTCCACCTCTTTGCCTTCCACTTTTAGGTGATCTTTAATATGAAGTACGCAACTTCCTGATGGCGATACGATATAGTCATATTCAGAGAAAGACCCCATGAACAGACTGTTACAATCGTTGGTGAGATGTTCAAAACCAGAGTTTGCCATGGGCTGTCCACAACAGGTTTGGTTGAGCGGGAAACCCACTTTACATCCCAATTTTTCTAGCAATTCTAATGTCGCAATCCCAACCTGTGGATAGAACTGATCGACATAACACGGAATAAATAAACCTATTTTCAAATGTGAATATTTCATTTTTACCAAAATTCAACGGTGGCAATGATCGGGTAATGATCGGAAGCCTTAGGATAATTTCTGATTACCTTATAGTCCTTCACACGCACCTTATTATTAAGTAATACAAAAATGTAATCGAGTCTGTCGCCAGGTAAACCTTCAATCCAAGTTTCCATTTGCGAGCCTTGCCCAGCATCCCTCCACTTTTTCCGAAACGAAAAATACGGTTGCTCATTCGGTCGTGCGCCCATATCCATCCCAAGCAATACCGGCTGAACACTTCCTTGCAGCATTTGATTGATATAGGCCGACTGTAGTGCTCTATCAACAACAGAGGCGTATTCTAACTTAGAATTACAAAAACGAAGCGTAAGATTTCTGGAATGGCGAATCAATCCGCAATGCAGAATTTTCGGATCTGCACCAGGTGTTGAAGGCAATGTAATGGTTTGTGATTTTTCCAGTGGCCAGGCGGATAAAATACCTACGCCCTGCGCTCCATTTTCAGATTGTTCGGCAACACCATAAGAATAATCCATACCGGTTTGTATAGCCAATTGCCTTAGCTGAAACTGCACTTTACTACCTGCAACCAAGCTATCAACCGCCTGTAACGCTATAAGATCTGGTTTGTGTTCTCTTATAATTTTTAAAATGTCAATCAGGTTTGACTCCTCATTCATGTTCACCCCATGACGAATGTTAAAACTCATAATTTTCATTTCAACTGAACGTCGGGGTTGCGATGCAGGTAAAATAAAAACAACACATACAAGAGAAATGAGCAATAGGAACTTCTTCAACAGCACAATCAATATTTAGTTACAACTTTGAGTTACTTAAGTGCATGTTAATATGAAAATGTATTTTTTCCTATTACAGACGAGATTTCATTGTTGCTTTCACTCCATTCACAATTAATCATTCTATCTAAATCTTCAATCAATATTATAAAAACGAACGGCATTGTTACCCAAAACAGCAGCACGCTCAGTCTCGGAAAACCCTGCGAGATAATCGGCTATTGTTCCATAAACGGTGCCATAATCCGCTGCTACCAAACATACCGGCCAGTCCGATCCATACATCAGTCTTTTCGTCCCAAAAGCTTCAAATGCTACATCCAAATACGGAGTCAGATCTGCTGGTTTCCATAACTGCCAATCAGCTTCCGTTACTAAACCTGAGACTTTACAGCAAACGTTGGGAAGTTGTGACAATACTCTTAAATCAGATTTCCACTGCTCAATATCACCTCGTCTTATATACGGCTTCGCTAAATGATCTACCACAAAACGTACATTGGGTATTTTTTTTGCAAAGGCATAGGCTTCTTGCAGTTGATGAGGATAAATCAATATGTCATAGGTAAAATCAAATGCAGCCAATTGCCCTACCCCTCTCACAAAGTCCGCCTGTTCCAAGAATCCAGCAGGTTCAACCTGAACGATATGTCTAAAACCTTTCAAAAGTTCAAACTGTGCCAGTACTTCCAGTTGATCATATAGCTTTGGTGATTTCAGATCAACCCAACCAACCACACCTTTAATGATATCGTTGGATTCTGCTAGCTGCAATAAAAATTCCGTTTCAGAATTAGATTGTCCAACTTGAACCGCTACACAACCCTCTAGCTCCTCCTTCCGTAACAATGGGGCTAAATCCTGAGGTAAGAAGTCCCGGCGTATC
>CALGRQ010000137.1 GCA_937880795.1 uncultured Dyadobacter sp.
TGTCGTTTGAAGGGTGTCCGCAAACTGCACAAGTGGCCCGCGAAAACTTTACAAAAACCAATGCTGATAATATCGAAATTGTCATTGGCAATATTGATGATACCTTACCCGAACGACTGCGGAATATGTCTCAACCGCTAGATTATGCATATTTTGATGCCAATCACAGATACGAGCCCACTGTTCGGTATTTTGAACAATGTTTACCCTATGCTACCAATGACTCCCTATTTATATTTGACGATATTTATTGGTCTGAAGAAATGACGCAAGCCTGGGAACACATAAAAGCACATCCCGATGTTACGCTAACGGTAGACTTATTCTGGATTGGTCTGGTTTTCTTTCGCAAAGAACAGGTAAAAGAACATTTTACCCTTCGATTCTAATATCAACACACAAACTCCCCAGGTCTTAGAAAGTCTTATCAACTAAAACTCAATCTCGGATGGATATTCCTAGCTGATGGAAACGTTTTTTTTGGGCACAAGCTTTCCTGTCTAGAACAAGTTACCCTTGATACCAAATAACCATTTGGGACCAGACACGATACTTGTCCATCAAAATAAGATCTTCGGAACGCTGAATGGGCTTGTTTGTGCTACTCCAACTTTGATATTCTTCTATTGTGCTGAGGAGTTTATTCACTCCCATATATTGGTCGCAGCGAGCGTATTCAAACAATTTTAACACTGTTCGTAAATTTAATGCTGAAATTTTTGATTATAATAGACCTAGTTCCATTTGTATAATGGCACTGTCCGCATTGATTTACAAGTGGATGATCAACGTTGAGGTTTAGTACGACCAAAAATGTCGTCGAACCATTTAAGTTTTGGCTTTGGCCACGGAATACCTAAATATTCTGGCACCCAACTATCAATTTAGCAACGAAGGTCATTCCAGGGTAGGTTATTCCGAGGACAGCTGATATTGGCTCACCGTTCATTAAAGTACTTTAATGAAAAAGTATCCTGGATTAGCTTATATAATACATCATTACGGTTAAGTTCTCCCCCCTTCGTTTCCTAATATTTAAACCGCGCTTGAAATATCAAGGGTTTTAATGCATATTACCTATATCTTTCTTACATAAAGCATTATAGCTAGAATTCATTACATGCAATCATTCAAACTAGTTCTTGAAGTCCTTGGTGGATTAATTATTCTATTGTCCATTATCCCGCTAGTCAGAAATGATTATTGGGCATTCAGAGTTTTTGAATACCCCAGGCTGCAAAAATTATTCTTAACACTGTTAGTTTTTGTGCTATACATCGCCTTTTTCTGGAAGACTGATGGTTATGAACTTTTCCTTATTCTCCTACTGGGTGCAAATACCGTGTATCTGACCTATCAGATATTCCCGTTTACCTTTCTGGCGAAGAAAGTGCTGTTAGATAAGACCAAAACAGACAAACCCAATCAGATCAGCATCATTTCGTCCAATGTATTTCAGGATAACAAGGATACATCAGGCTGCCTTTCCGTCATTAACCGCTATGACCCCGACCTCGTGTTGCTGCTGGAAACAGATCAATTCTGGTATAAAGGAACCGAGTCATTAAAGGAAAAATACCCACATCAGATTCTAGTACCTTTGGAGAATACTTATGGTATGCTGCTGTACTCTAAGCTGGAATTTGTCAACCCTGAAGTGCGATATCTGGTAGATGAAGAAATTCCATCCATCAAGACCAAAGTAAAGCTTCCCTCAGGCCAAATCATACAATTATTTTGTCTGCATCCTACCCCTCCGGTCCCCGGTGAAAATCTGTATTCTACAGAGCGTGACAAGGAATTGCTCTTGGTAGCGAAAGAGGTTAAGAAGAACCCGTCACCATCCATTGTAATTGGAGATCTTAATGATGTTGCCTGGTCTTACAGCACCACGCTATTCACTAAAATAAGTGGCATGCTTGACCCTCGTATTGGGCGTGGTTTTTACAATACATTTCACGCACAACATCGGCTTCTACGTTTTCCTCTCGACCACGTTTTTTGTACCACCGATTTTAAACTGAATAAAATGAAGCGACTGGAAAATTTTTCCTCCGATCATTTCCCGATATTCATTTCCCTTCAGTATGAAAAACTAGCTGACTTACAACAAGAAGAGCCTGTTGCAGATGAGGAGGATATAGCGCTTGCAGAAGAGAAGATCAATAAAGAAACCGATTAATTAGTAAGAGTTGTCACCTCGTTTGCCCCTAATTAAATCATGAGGTTCTATCAACACCATTTGGCATGATTATCCATAAGTATCATTATGTAATATGCAATACCCATGTAAGGCGAAACTTCGCCCACTTCTATGATAGATCGTAAAAGAAGAAGGGGATGATTTTTTATAAATCACCCCCTTCTTCACTTTTCCCGGCTTACCGTATATCGTTAAACTTTCCCTGATTTAAATCACCTGTATCAAATCCCTTTTTAAACCAGTACATTCGCTGTGCTGAACTTCCGTGGGTAAAAGCATCTGGGATCACATATCCTTGCGATTGCTTTTGAAGTTTGTCGTCACCAATGGCATTCGCGGCCGTCAGCGCCGCTTCAAGATCGCCAGGTTCCAGAATATTATCCATTTTATGTGCTCGGTTTGCCCATACACCCGCCAAAAAATCGGCCTGCAATTCCAACTTCACCGATAATTTGTTGTAATCTGCTTCACTCAGCCTGCGGCGTTGTTGCTGCACCTGTTCGGTAATTCCCATTAAATTTTGGACATGATGCCCCACTTCATGGGCAACAACATATGCCACAGCAAAATCACCAGGCGCATTAAATTTTGTACGTAATTCTTCACAGAATGATAGGTCTATGTATACCTTCTCATCAGCAGGACAATAAAATGGTCCCATAGCAGCAGATGCGTTTCCACAGGCACCTTGTGTCACATTATCAAAAATTTGCAAAGCTGGTTGCTGATATTGGGCACCATTTTCTTTATAGATTTGCCCCCACACATCCTCCGTACTTCCCAAAACCGCAGAAACAAAGTCGGCCGTTTTATCATCAGCACGTGGTCCGGCTGGTTGGTTACTAGGTTGCTGAGTAACCTGACTATTCTGCAAATTATCCATAATTTGGGCCGGATCCTGTCCCGTAAGCAACCCCAAAACGACAACAATAACCACGCCCAGTCCTCCGATGGCAACTTTTCCCCCACCAGACATCCCGCGACGGTCTTCCACATTTCCGCTTCTGCGTAAATCTTGCCAACGCATAATTAATTATTTTAGTTGTTATACGATACTGAATGCGATATTACAAAATTGATGCCGCTATTCACAAATACCCTACCTGTAAATGCAATGATTTGCAAATATTTTCAGAGAAAATACCTTAGACCTTTTTGAAGGTTATATAAAAAACTGCAAACACAAACTTCTTCATTTCAAGAACACCGACTTTCCTGTTCACAATTTGGAAGTCCCCTTTCACATAACTATTTCATAGGCAACTCTAACTTATTATTTTATTTAACTATGAATCAATAAGATAAACCATGCTACATATAAAGATTATTGGCTTTTGAAAGATGTTATACTTACTTTGCAACATATCATCAATTCAAAAAATAACTTGAAATATCTTAATCTCCTACTGCTTCTCCTGTTAACTCATTCAGGATTCTCCCAGAATGGTATGCTACCGCTCGATGAAAAGAAAAATGCCACCTATACCGACAAAGCTTCACCACAGAAGCCGAAAGCTGAACTTTACAAAGCTGCACAAAGCTGGGTGGGCAAAGTTTTTGGAAACTATGAAAATGCAGTAACAAAACAGGATCCTGAAACCGGGTTGTTGGTAATTAATACCTATATACCCGCTAAAACAAAGCTATACGACTATATTCGGTTTGATCTTACAATCGTATGTACCGACAATCACTATGAGGCACATATTACACGTCTGGATGGAACAGCTCAACACCGTAGTCCAACACGACTGGGTATAAACGAAAACAACCTGGTTACTGAAAAAGAAATGGCTGTTAAAACAGAGAATAACCGCAAAAAGAGAGCAGAAGCAGAGGAGAATCTGGAAAATGCCAGAATTGACAATGAAATTATTAACGCTGCCATGTACAACGTATTGGGCAGTTTAAAAGAGCATATGAGCCAAAAATTGCAATAAAACGTTGAATAGGGAGAACCACTAAATCTCCCTATTCAAGTTAATATTTTGACACCTCATCTAAGCCCCTTCCATTTTTTCTCGATCATTTTGGCAATGATTTCGTAGCCCTTGTCCGACGGGTGTAATCCATCGTAAGTCATATTAATTGCATCCACAGGATACGGATATTCATCTTTATCGGCATCGAACGGAATATCGGTGTATTCGGGGTATGCGTAGTTTTTGTATTCCGTTGTCCCAGGCACGCGCAATCTTTTGAAGTGCACCATATTATCGAGGTTCATTCCGCTATCGTGATACAAATCAACTACGGGCATTTTATCCTTCTTCCCTATCTCCACGATTGCGTTGGCAAATTGTTCCAGATGCTGCTCTTTCTTGGGTTTATAAGATCCGTATGCATTGTTTTTATGACTAGCTATGTATACAAAATCACCACGCTGCATAGGCGTGATCAGGATGATCTTGGCCTTTTTATTGAGAGAACGTAATTTGGCAGTAATCACTCGAAATGAACCATAAACCGTTCCGTTTCCTGTGTTATTCTTATAGTCGGTATATGTCCCCAATGGTTTTCCTTGCCACCAGTCGTTGGTTCCCAGAAAAATGGTATAAACATCAGCCTTTTCCAGCCCTAACGTTTCTATTTTACCGGCAATATTCACTGATGTCCATCCATTAAACCCCTTATTGGTATACGTTACCTGTGGATATTTTTCCGTGATGAGTGTCATATACCCCTTCGTAATCCTGTTTCCTGTTTCGTTGGCGTGGTCATTGAGATAGGTTATGGAGTCGCCAATTGCCACCCAAGAGATTTTTCGGGGCGTTGACGCAAAACAGAGAATAATACATACGAAAAGTAAAACAAGTTTTTTCATAGGGTATAGAGCTAATAAAATTGTAAGAGTATAGGTACGTTTGCCTTCGCAAAGATAAAATGGTAAAACGATCAGAGTTAACTAAGTTAGACTAGAATGGCGTATCCACCCGTTTTTACTCTTTCCATAACAATAATTTTTGCCATCTTTTACCTCGTTGAAGTTTTGGGTTACTATGGTGAAGCGAAAATCAAGTTCAAAATGTCTTAGCTTTATATTGTACTGATAAATACTTAGGCTCTCTAATCAAATTAATGTTTTAGCCCCTATGTCCATCATCAACCAACTAGCCTCGTCACTCCATCGTAAAGACGAAGTACCCAATCAAGAACTTGCAAAAAGGATTGCCACGAAAACGGATAAGGAAGCTGTACATGAATTATTTGAATTGCTCCAAAGCAAAAATAAAGACATTCAACACGACGCTATCAAGGTGATCTATGAGGTGGG
Source organism: uncultured Dyadobacter sp. (assembly GCA_937880795.1). Lineage (GTDB taxonomy): Bacteria > Bacteroidota > Bacteroidia > Cytophagales > Spirosomataceae > Dyadobacter. The sequence goes on from CALGRQ010000137.1 coordinate 5,478, forward strand.
GTCCCTGGCTCCAACCCTTTTAATTGGCTACGAAAACATTCTGTTGGCGCTTTTACAAAGCAAAAATAATCGGCTACAATGGGGAGCCATGACGTCTTTGAATACAATCACGGAGTTGGTTCCGGATCAAATTTACGCAGCCCTCTCGCATATTATTCTGGCGGCCGACAATGGTTCGGTAATTACCAACGACCAATGTGTAGCTATACTTATCAAACTCTGCACCATAAGTCGATACGCAGACGATTCTTTCACACTTCTGATTGAGCGTTTATTAAAATCCCCGACCAACCAGCTACCCATGTATGCCGAGAATGCCGTACCTGTTGTGAATGCAAAAAACATGTCGACCTTTATTAAAACCCTCCAATTACGTGTACCGGAGATTGAAAAGGATTCGAAGCGTGCCCGGGTTGAAAAGGTGATCAAACGTGTTCAAAAGCTATAATCTGAATGAATTATTTTAAAGATATACAAACCCCCGTTGGCTTGCTTAAACTCATCGCCACCGAAAAAGGACTTGCCGCTGTATTATGGGAGGGTGAAAGCCTGGAAAGGGTTAAAATTGATCGGGGAATTGAAGCTAAAAATAACCCTCTTTTACTGGAAACCGAGAAACAGCTCAGCGAGTATTTTCAAAAACAGAGAACAGTGTTTAATCTCCCTCTTGATTTTACAGGTACCGAATTTCAAAAAAAGGTGTGGGAACTGTTGCTTACCATTCCATTTGGAGAAACCCGAACCTACGGGGATATAGCCAGGCAACTGGGAGATATTAAGGCTGTTCGGGCGGTGGGTGCCGCAAACGGCAAAAATCCCATTTCTATCATAGCTCCATGTCACAGGGTAATTGGCACCTCCGGAAAGCTTACAGGTTTTGCAGGAGGATTAACCAACAAAGCATTTTTATTGAGACTGGAACAGTCCAGAACCACACCAACTCTTTGGGATTAGAAACTATTTCCACCTGGCATCTTCTATATCCTTCTTCAATATGCTATTGATAGAAACCTTGGCCCCGATCAAAGTATAGATCGTTGTTCCTCGTTCGCGAGCATATAGGGCTTCTACCTTTCCGGCTCGCTGAATAACCTCAAAAAGCGGTTTTTCTTTATGTCTTTCTGGATCGTCGTCATCAGCGTTTTGAATCAGGATGATGTGCTTGATTTCTTCACCAAGAGGAATCCAATTAATATAGTCAGCGTGTAATGTTACAGCTCCAATGTCTTTGAAACGGGAATAATAGTTAATGGCACCTGCCTGCCCATAGTTGTCACACAATACTAAGGTGTGTTTTTTATCCTCAATCTTCTCATATGCTGCATCCACCTTTTTCGCAAGTTCCTGCCAACCCAACATATCTGCGAAATCCTGCGGTAGTTCATGATCCTTTCCATCCTCCCAACGCAATAAGCCCAAAGCCTTATAGGGCTTTGAATCCTTGGCTATATCATCCGGACTTTTCATTGGAAACACAATCCATAGCATGGGTATAAACAGTAGAATGACCATCAGAATGCTTGCAAGTCGAAGCCATACCTTTTTGTCCAAAACATTTTCCAAATACACTGCCCCAAAAGCAATCAAAATCGGATACAAACCTATTGCATAATAGCCCTTTGCACGTAGGTAGGTAAAAAGAGCGAGGGTAATGAGAAAGGCCCAAACTATGGTCCGATACTTTTTAAAAGGGTTATATACTACAAACCCAGTCCACGATGCCACAAGTACAAACGCAGCACCCATAAAAAATAGAAGTTGCTCTTTGAGAAAATCTAAACGATTTACATTCACCAACTGCGTTTCGGTGAGCAACTTCATGTGGTGAAATACGGGGAAATCGTTCTGGTATTGCCAGATTAAATTGGGAAGAAGGATTAAAAAAGCAAGAATGCCCGCGAGGTAAAAATGTTTATTCATGAAAACCTTACGCTGCCCACCAAACCATAACCCCGGAACCAAACCAGCCAATTGGAAAACGATGTTGTACTTATTTAAAAATCCTATTCCAATAAAAATAGCAGCAAAATAAAGCCACTTATTTTGTTCGGTTCGAATGTATTGGAAGACCGTATAGTACACCAAACTCCATGCCAAAATATCTGCCGAATTGGGCTGATAAAGCATATTTATCCGCATGAGTACAGAAAATACGATCGCGGTGGCGCCTAAAATGAGCGCATACAAGCCCCCGCCTAAGGCTTCGATCGTTTTCCATACCACCAGCATTGTCAGGACACCATATAATACTGGGAAAAACTTAACCCAAAAATCGGTTTTGCCTAAAAAGATGATGAGAAAGGAAGTCCAGGAAGTAAAGGGAGGTACAGACAAATACCCCCAAGCCAAATGGTGCCCCTGATCCAAATGTAGGTATTCGTCGCGATGCAGATTATACTCCGGGGCTATAATTACAGCGTGCAACCCGAATTTGAGAAGCACAAAAAAACAGAACAGCAACGTTTTGCTATTTAATATTGAGTTTGGTGCAACCACATTCATCAGAAAAAATAGTCTTTATAAAAGGTAAGGTTATTCATAAACTAAAAAGCCTCTTCATCATGCGATACGAAGAAGAGGCTTTCAAGGGGAAATTTTACCTAATGGTAACCCTTACCGCTTTGTCACTTAACCCGTCGGCGCTTTTGAGCCTCACCACATATAATCCGGGAGTAAGTTTTCCAAATCCTTTGATCAGTCGTTCTCCTGAAACCTTATTTGGAAGAACTTCAATGGGTATTTCAGTACCTGACAGGCTAATTAGTGAAATGCTGTAAGCACTAATATTAGGATGGCTAACTACAAACTCTCCGGTACTTACCGGATTTGGAAATGCCTTAGCCTCGAGTGTTTCATACCAGCTTTTCACCTGAATAATTCGACTGCGTTCGGTTTTCCCATCGTAGTCGATCTGATTGAGTTGATAGTAATAGGTTCTATCGGGTAGCGCGCCCGCATCAACAAATGTATATGACATTGTTTCGGCACTTAATCCCTTGCCATCCACGTATCCAATCGTCTCAAAATCGGTTCCATTTTCACTCCGTAAAATATCAAATCCCTTATTTTTTTCTTCCCAGGTAGTTTCCCACGAAAGATCTATTTTACCAGATGCGGATATTCCTTTGAAGCTGATCAAACCAACCGGAAGCGAATTGCTCACAGAAATGGCGTAATCTTCGATTTGCCCGGCTCCATAATTCACCATTATTCTACCGGCATCCGTATTGAAGCCGTAAATGTTACAAGCATCAGACTCCTGAACAAAATCGGCTAAAACCCGTATTCTTAAAGGAGTGTTTCTGACGGCCGTAGCAGGTATAGAAACGGTACCATTGTAAAAATTCGATCCACCTCCGGGCGTTTGTGCATTGGCCACCAACTCCTGTGGAGACTCGAAAATTCCGTTATTGTTATAGTCGATCCATACCTTAACAAAGTGGGGGTTTGTCCCTGCCGCCGCCACATGAATGGGGTATACATCACCCGCAATCACAACACCGTTATGTGAACATGCATTGTCTATATAATTTGACTGGTCCTGATAGGATGTTGAAGATGTTTTCGAAATGATGTTTCCAAATTCAAACTTCCCCACGCCAAAATAATTCCCCGTTCCATTGGGAGCGGTAGGATTGCAATTTGCATTGGTCACTGTTCCCGTTGCACAACAAGGTTGGTTAATTGTTTGCGTATTCGTACATCCCGTATCATCGCTGGACTGTAAAGATACTGAGGCCGTTGCGTTGGGTATACTATGTACCGAGCTGCCGGACAGTACGCCCGTCGTTGCCGTAAACGTATAGTTATTGGGATTACTGAAATTAATTCTAAACGTTCCGTCGGCGACACATTCAGGCAAAATATTTGTTGCTCCAATATTATAATAGTTGACCCCCTTGCTGGCTGTTAGACCATTCGAGCACTTTAATTCATAGTTCCATAGCACACTTTGCCCGGGAGAAAGAATTGGTCTATAACCTAACACCAAATAATCGGCAGGAACAACCGTGCCATTAATTTTAACCTCTTCAATGTCTCCACAGTCACAAACGGCCCGAATCGCGGGATAACTTCCGTCCGAAGCACAAAAACTATTAGGCCCTTGAAGGGAAGCAGTAGCCACCGGTTGCGTAGCGCTCAGTGCCGAAGATGATAACAACGAGAAGTGATAGCTTTCAAGCATCGACCGCATTAAGTTCTTTTGATCGTTTGTGAAATTAACACCGCATTGATAATTGGTATAGTTCATGATATTTCTCTGAATATCACCTAATGCCTGACCCGTACATGGGTTTACCTTGGCCATATCCAACTGGCTACAACCACCTTCATGTCCGCATCCGGTAACGCCTGCCTCAAAAATACCATGAGGAACGAGATTCGGAGTATCCGCTAGCCCATCTCCATCTCCACAGCCACAATCACCATTGTAGCCCGGGAATGGATGTGCAACCCCTAAATAATGCCCCACTTCATGCGGGCTAACATAATCGAAGGAATGTTTTACTTCACTGGCAAGTGCGATAAAACCGTTGGAAGGACCACCTACACCGGCAGCTCCATTCCCCATTTTTTCCACCAGCCAAATATTCATATAATTGGATTTTGGCCAGGTAATCCAACCCTGTACGGTTTCCCATGTAACTCCGGATGGTGAAAAGACACCATTGCTTACGTACGGAGCATTTGCCGAAGCATCATAGCGCGTTATACCTGTGGTTGCCTGACAGTCCGGCCCCCAAGCGGCTAGTTCAAACTCTATTTCTGTATCGGGGCTACTTGCAAATGCCCCCTGCCCCCTATACGCCTGATTCAGGTTGGTAATTAAGGCTTCAATTTGCACATCGGTAATTAAGCTAGATGAAGTGGAAGGTTCAATGACATGCACCACAACAGGAATTTTATACAAACCCTTTGTCCTTTGATTGGATTTATTACCGGTCTGGTACATCCGACTAATAAGATCGCGCGTAATCATCTGAGTTAGAGAATCCGGCTCGTAGGTGCAAAATGGCAGCGGGCCGGTTGATGGAGTAATTTGCTGACCAGTAGCATAGTGCGTTAAAATAAGACATAACAAATACAGTAGATAGAACCTTTTTTTCATAGAAACAATTGCACTTGGGTGAGAAGAAATTTATGCAAACAAACACATTTCTTTACTAAAACACAGGACTTCTCACATTTTCATGGATACTATTTTCATCCTCCCAAACGTAATAAAAACGGGTCGAATGCGTCTCAGCATTCGACCCGGCCTGATCACTCTATATATGAACTTAGGATAAGCCTCTTACAACTTAAAACCTAGCGTGGCTCGTAATACATTATTCTTGGTATCTACATTTTTCAAATATCGACTCATACCCCACTCATGTGATAAATCCAGTGTAATCAACCCGAATTCTAACCCTATACCAGCTGCCAATCCGTATGAATATTTCTCTATATTATCCTTATCGAAGATGGCCTGACTATTTTTATCAACTGCCAGTACATAATTACCGGTAGCTCCACCCTTGATATTAAATTTAAAGAATCCACTGTTTGCCTTCGTAAGATACAACCCTAACATTACGGGCACTTTTAAAGAATGAATGCGTGGCCCGTCCCACAGCGGTGCAGAGGATATAGAATCCTTCTCTGTCATCTTGAGTGAGGAGTTGAAATAATGAATTCCTGGCTGCACGAAAAATCTTCGGGTATGCATTCTAAAATCCAAACCGGCATTCCAACCTGTTCTTCCCTTAGCCTCGTCTGACGAAAAATCTGCCTTAAAATCTGAGGCATGCACCCCTACCATGGGAATAACCCACATACCCGATTTCCGAGGAGTCATTTCACCAAATCGTTCCTGAAAAGTCATTCGATCCTTTTTACTCCGCGGTGCATGGTCAGCAGGATATTGGTTTACCTCTTCATCAGCGATACGATTGGCTCTATAATTATTTTTTTGTCGCTTCCAGGCCAAAAACTCTTCATAATCCGAAGGCCTCTCCTTTTCCACCACATGCTCTTCCTTTGCCTTTTGTTTCATCGGTCGGTCATAATCCGATGGTATAATAATGTTATTAATAATGATGGATGGTTGACCCGGCTGCTGCGGGTAATTCCGATATGTGGATTCTACCACTCCTTCGGTAATAGATCTAACATCTTTTCCCTGCGCGGATGGCTGACCTATGCGTACCGGATTATCTATTGTAAGTGGTTCTTTCGAAGACTTTGCTTCGCCTTTTTCAGCTTCAACCAACTTAGCATCCTTCGGCTGATCCGCTGCCTTGGGGGCAACTGAGGCATTCTCCTGGTGAGCTGACAAAGTGGTTGGCTGTCCTCCTGCGCTTTCATTTCCTGCTACACCTGCCAGTTTGCGCTCGTCACCAGCAATCTCTTCCTGTAATGTTTTAATTTTAGCCACAAGCTTCTCCTGATTATCTGCCTCTTTACGCGCAGATTTTGCATCCCGCTCGGCTTTCCTGGCCGCAGATTTTGCAGCATTAGCCAATTTCTTATCATTCGCATTAGAAGTTAACTTGTCCGCCACGTTTTTATTTTCCACTGCTGATGCATTTGCTTTCTCCCAAGCTGCATCCACTGCTTTCTTGCGATTTTGTAACTCAGTCTCCAACTTAGACAATTCCAGTTTGCGGTCATTCACCGATTTCTGAAATTTTAATACCTCCGATTGCTGCTCCAGTGCTTGAATGTTTCCATTCCTTGCATCTTGGGCCGATAGTTGAAGTGGTAGCGAAAGTACCCCTATGGTTGCGATAATGAATTGTAATTTCATGGAATGATTAGTTTGTTTCTGCCACCGCAATCAATTATCGTGCCAATAATGATCTAGTTCTATCCATTATACGGGGAGATGTGACCTAAATCCAGCTATATAGGTATACATTAGGTTACTTATTTCTTACAACCTCCACCATCTGGTCGACTTAAAATTTCAAAAAACATCTAGCTCCACCCACGTCACTATACTACAATTCAAATAAATATATTCTACAATACTAAATTATAACTACTACACTATTAAAAAAACAATTTAAATTTATACTTTACCTGTTTTTGAAATTAATTCCATATATAATTTGGTAATGTTTAAAATATTTTAGCTTAAATTCGTTCAACTTTACTCAACTCAAAATATTGGTTTGGTATTTTTCCGGATTATATGGTCCATTAAAATTCTGTAACCTTGACATCATGCTTAACTGGTTATTTCATAAGGACAAGCAAAAGGAAACTGATCTATCTCATTTAGGGATGGATGTACATGCACACATTATCCCAGGTATTGATGACGGAGTGGAGACACTGGAACAGTCGGTTGAGATGCTGACCAAAATGCAAAGCCTGGGTTACAAAAGAGTGGTTGCCACACCCCATGTGATGTGGGATTGCTACAAAAATACTCCCGATACCATACTGCATGGCTTGGCTGACATACGACTTGCCGCAAAGCAAGCCGGACTTACTTTAAAGATAGATGCCGCAGCAGAATACTTTATCGATGAGCACTTTGTAGAAATGCTCAACAATGGTGAGCAACTACTTACACTTCCAGGGAAGCGTGTACTCGTTGAACTGCCGTACAGTACGCCGCTGATGAATACCTCAGAAACTTTGTTTCACATCATTGCCAAAGGTTACCGGCCGGTTCTGGCCCACCCTGAACGTTATACCTATTTCTACGCCGATCCAGCAGTGTATAAGAAACTATGCGATCAAGGCTGCGAGTTGCAACTCAACATTCTTTCGCTAGGCCACTATTATGGAGAAAGCGTTCATAAAATGGCCATAACCCTGCTTAAACAAGGGTTAATAACATTTATAGGCACCGATTCTCATCGCATTCAACATTTGGATTTAATTGATAATTGCGATAAAAATAAGTGGTTAACAAGCTATCCTTTTCAAAATAAATTTCTTTTACAAGAATAGCCTGTTTTCTTAGAAGATATTCTACATTTGTAATCAAATACCACTAAGTATATCTACACACATGTAAATTTATGGATACAAATTCAACTACACTTTTAGCCAGCGGACAGCTCAGCTTCCCCTTTAAAATGGGGCCTTTTTCCCTTCTACCCAGTTAGTCATATAGAAATTTTAACAATCGATTATAACCATCAACGTTATTTCATGCGCTCTTTATCATCACTATTTCTAAAATTCACATGTATTGCCTGCACAGTGGGATTCCTGGGTTTAGGACTTACAACTTCCTGTGTATCGCCAAAATCAATTGTATATTTTCAAGGGGATTCTGCCAGATATTCTTCACAGGAAATTTCGCAAAAATATGTACCACTTATACAACCCAACGACATTCTTTCCATTGTAGTGGGAAGCTTAAATGCCGAAGCCACTGAGGTTTTCAACACACCAAACCTATTTACCACGGCCAGTACCAACTACTCTTCTACCGGAGGTGGAGCGCGGGTACAGCCGCTCGGATATCTGGTAGATACAGACGGCACTATTTCGGTTCCATTAGTAGGTAAAATTAAAATCGGGGGATTACGGACCACGGATGCCGCTGACACCATCCGCACCAGAATATCAAGTTATCTGAAAGAACCAACGGTCATTGTTCGGAACTTAAATTTCAAGGTTTCGGTGCTCGGTGAGGTAAAGTCTCCAACCGTATATGTGATTCCAGACGAGAAAATCACACTTCCACAAGTACTTAGCCTCGCAGGTGACCTCACAATATATGGTAATAGGAAAAATGTGCTGGTCATTAGAGAGGAAAACGGCAAGCGTGAATATGCCAGAATAGACTTGACCTCCCGTGAGATTTTTGACTCCCCTTATTACTACCTACATAAAAACGATGTAGTATATGTCGAGCCTGTTAAATCAAAAATGCTGGATACAGATAGCAGAGTTAGAACTGTACCACTGATCGTAACCATTGTAGGTGGAATCAGTACTCTAGGAATCCTGATTTTAAATCTTACCCGATAATTCGCGCACTCAACATTCTTGACAATGAATCATAATTCTCAGTTTGGTATTCAACAGGAGTTCACCGAAGAGCAGGAGCAGGCGTTTGATCTCAATGCCTACATCCGCCGATATTTCCGGTATTGGTATCTATTTCCCATATTCTTGGTACTAGCCCTTACGGCGG
>CALGRQ010000138.1 GCA_937880795.1 uncultured Dyadobacter sp.
GATCCGTAGGATTAGGACTGGATTTTAGCAAAGCCGCTGCACTCATTATTTGTCCGGCCTGGCAATACCCACACTGCGCTACATCATGATCAAGCCATGCTTTTTGAACCGGATGATCTCCATTTTGAGATAGTCCTTCGATGGTTGTTACGGATGCCTTTCCAACCGCGGAAATAGGCAGTTGGCATGAGCGCACGGCATTTCCATCCAAATGAATGGTACAGGCTCCGCAAGCTGCAACACCGCAACCATACTTGGTACCATATAAGCCAAGGTGATCGCGCAAAACCCATAATACCGGCGTTGCCCCATCTGCCTCTACTTTTCGAACCTTTCCATTGATGTTTAAACTAAATGTTGCCACGGTGATAAAGTTTAAATAATGAACGTATATATGTCTATATCGCTCGTGAAGTAAAACAAATTGTGAAAACTACTGAGGAGATAATCTGATGAATCACAGACTTATTCCAACTTATGCTAAGTTCAGACTTTTATGGTGAATGCTTCGTATATATATTCCTGATTTTCGTACCAATATTCCATATTGATAAAGCCACACTTTTTTAAAGGTTCAAGTCTATGAGTGTTATATCTTGCTATATCACTCATTGATCAATTCAAGGTATGCAATAAAGGAATTTTAGTCAATGAATGATAAACTCGCTGGAAGCCGATACATTTCGATGATCCTTCAAGTGGAAGAATCCATATTTAAAACTTTCTTTTGGTATTTGCGTTTGAAGCGTTCTCTGTTCCGGATTGATTTTAACAGGTTGTTTTTGCCAGCTACGCTGCTCATTGGTTGAAGTCGTATCGTTGGTGTAGTAAAAATCGGCATACCATACCGAAACAGGAGCTTCATAGGATGCGGTAATGGTATCGTTCGTCTCTTGTATTTGTCCAATTTTGGTGAGAGGCATTTGATCGTTCAGGATGTTTTCTAAAAAATATCGGATTTCATGCGGTTCCCAGCCCCAGTCGTGGCTGTGTTTCATATCTGGTAGAATCAATACGTTTCGATTTGTTTTGGGAATTAGGTCATAGGTCTTTTTGTACGGCACTACATTATAAAATTTATCCTTGTTTCCATTGAGGAATAAAAATGGTTCCCGGGCATATGGAAGATATGCCGAGGGGTCGAAAAACTGCATCCATTTTGTTTTGGACACAGGTGGCAATTGTTCCAGGGGTGCTTTAAATACATCAGATTCATCATAGAATGCGCAACCGTATACCGGAACAGCGGCTTTGAACCTATTGTCTATTGCCCCAACAATGCAGGTGAGATACCCACCCCAACTAATACCTGTAACGCTTGTTCGGGTCTGGTTAACTTCGGGTCGGCTTAATAAAAACGAATGGGCTAATATAGAAGATGCCACAGCATGATACGTCCAAACATCTTTTATATCTCCTTTCACAATTTTATCAAATTTACTTTCATGCGATTGGTCGGGCCCTGCTTTTAGCAGTTTTTTACCGTCAGGCCCATTTCCAGAGAGGTCCATGGCAATGGCTGCATAACCTTCGGCCGCCCATTTTTCGACCCACATCTTAAAAGCGGTGCCTCCGCCCCCATGAATGAGCACAATGCCTGGGAATTTACGTTTACCGGATTTTCCTGCGAGTATATCCGGGTTAGAATAATAGGCAAAAACCTGTGTGCCACGGCCTTCGTAATCGACACTGTTATATAGCAACGATTGTACTTTACTCTTTTGATCCAGCCATTCAACCTCCGGAGCTTTGCTCAAAGTATGGAGATCCCATAGAAGATTTTTTGTTTTTATTAATGATGGGTCGATTTGTATATCGGATCGGTTCTGAGCATATCCCGCAACGGTTATAAAGAAAAGAAGGACGAATATTTTTTTCATAATTATGTAGATGTATTGAATTGAAAAAGAGTCGTATACAAAACTTTCTACCCGCTATAAATAAGGAAAAAAGTACAAGGCCAGGTAATTGAGCCACATACTTTTCTGATTAGGCACTTGTCAATGGCCTGATATTAGCTCCATATAATCACAAGTCGGTGAGAAATCATTCAAAATAAATAATAAATCCATCCCGAATACTGCATTTTGGTTTTGCGGTATTAGGGATGGATTGGAATTTAGTTCACTGCTTGCTTTAATATATACTTTAATGTGCGATTATCACTTTGTTAAACGATACCCTACTGCCATCTACGATTTTCAAGAGGTAAGCACCAGGTAGTGTGGTGCTGACATCCAAATGGTGAATGCCTTCAATAAATATAGACTTTGAAAAATGCTGAATAACTTTTCCGTTTATATCCACTAGGCTAAAATGACCTGAGGAACTCACATTGCGGACCTTTAAAGTATTACTCACCGGATTGGGATAAATTTCTATGGTGTTTTCTGTACCAATTACATTAACACTTCTGATGCGGCTATACGTATACGATCCATCCAGGTCAACACATTTCAGGCGGTACATTTGTTCACCCGTATGTAGTTCATAATCTTTGAAGTTATAGTTGAATATCTCAGCTGTTGATTCAGTTTGAAGTTTTGATTTGACAAAGCCAATGGTATTCCAGGTAATTCCATCAGCGTTCCTTTCTATCGAAAACCCATTTGACTTTGATTCGTAGGTGGTTTCCCATTCCAGAAGAACATGGTTTTCACGGCTCAAAGCGGTAAACTTTGCAAGGGTTACAGGTAATGATGAACAGTTGACGACCACATTTATTGAATTGGTACTTAGTACACAGTCGTTCAGGGAAATACTTGCCGAATACGATCCATTATCAGCAGGGTATTGCATATTATTGATGGTTAACTGCCGATTGGTTTCTCCATTGATAATGTTTCCATTTTTGTACCATTGGTATGTTGCCCCCGGTATATTTCCCGCAGAAAGCGTTGCGTTGGAACCCGGACAGAATTTTTGAGTAGACGAACTAACCGGATAACTGGTTTCAGCGCCGGAAGTAGAAAGCTGTGCGCCTGAGCCACATTCGTCGGTGGCTACTATTACATACTGTGTATTTGCCGAAAGATTATTGAAAATAAAGGATGACTGTGGTCCCGCTACTTGATTTCCATCCTCAACACTATTTTTAAACAACGTGTAAGTATATATTCCCGAGCCTTGAGTAGCCGGAGCCACCAACGTGGCGGCATCCGTTGAGCCGTTGCATCCAGCCAGTAGTCTGGCGTTGGCAATCGTAACCGGTTTGAAACCGAGATCTAACGTTTTTTCGACCATACGGCAAGAGTCAGACCCCACAAAAACCTGAACTCTATAAGTTCCCGGTGCAATGCCAGATATGGTTCGGGTGGTCGTCATATCAGCAAAATTTACTGACCAATTGGAGTTATATACCGTAGCTGTGTTGTTAGAATCGAACATTGAAATTCCCTTCAAACGGGTAGTTCTGAACTGACTGCGAGTTGGGACTGATAATTTTATGACTTGTTTTGGAAGTGATTGTAGCAGTGCCGTTGCAATCTAATTTATAGTCAAAGTCTAGTTTGAGTAGTGCTGATTCAGATATCGAAATAGAAGCAGTAGTAGTCCTTGGGCAATCCGTTCCGACAGAGTCCACAAATCGTAATTTGTAATCGCCGGGAATGGCTTGTTGTAATACTGAGGGATATATAATATTATCAGTCCATCCTTCAATTACGAAATTATTGGGTAAACCAGCTCCCACCGGCTGAGTCAAAACCTGAACATATACCGGCCTGCCCTCGGTGATAAAACCGGTATTGTTTCCATCAGGGCGAATGCCAATGGAGGTTTTATCCAGGCATGCATAGTCGTTGGTTTTGGCCTCTAATGATATTTCAAGAGGGCGTTGTGAAATGGTTACTGTTTCTGTTGTTTCACGAACGCAGCTTTGATTTAGACTGTCTTTTACAATGTATGTATAAGTGCCGAAGGGCAGATCATCAAACCTTACGCCTGTCCCATTGCTAATGCTTATGCCGTCTGGGAAGGGTTGAGCGGACGCAGGTCCGTCGGTAATTTTAACGGTTACCAATCCAAATGCATTCGCTCTAACGAATAAATCACCTACGCAGCTGGTTGCATCTCTAACTGAGTTTGACGACACCAAGCCGGCAAATTGAGGGACAGTAATTGTTCTGGATATGGTATCGCCACATATGGCAAATTTCATATCATAGGATTGGTTCCTGTTCAGTGTGATCGTATATCTCTGGTCTAAATATGGCAAATGCTGCCAGGTATTTCCATTGTCTGCGGAAAACACAATATCTGATTTCTGAAAAGGAATAGTAGTGTTTGTGTATAGTGATTCGTAACGAAATGCTGGTAAGTAGATAACACTATCGCAACGGTCCGTATTAAAATTGGAAAGATCCAGGTTGAGATTGCCCGGGTTTTGGATCACTTGGTTAAACTCTGTTACCGTTCCACACATGT
>CALGRQ010000139.1 GCA_937880795.1 uncultured Dyadobacter sp.
CAGGGTTAACGGAGGTGTTGGTAACGGGTATGCTAATGAGGTGAATTAAAGTGAGGGCCAACCCAATAGCAAGACCGGCAAATCCAGGAGTGCTTTTAGGATCTGTTGCTCCTAATATTACAATCAGGAAGATGAAGGTCATTACGAATTCGGTGAGCAAGGCAGCTTCCATGCTATAACCGCCGGGTGAGTGTGCGCCATATCCGTTGGCAGCAAAATCACCAATGGGACTACCATTGCCCGTAACAATCACCATTAAAACGGCCGCCGCTACAATCCCGCCTAAAACTTGCGATATGATGTAGGGAAGGAGGTCTTTTGCCGAAAAGCGGCCCCCAAGCCACAATCCGACGGACACTGCCGGGTTTAAGTGCGCTCCCGAAATATGTCCCAGTGAATAGGCAATGGTGACAACGGTTAAACCAAATGCCAATGAAACACCCAATAGGCCAATGCCAACATCCGGAAAGGCAGCTGATAATGCTGCGCTACCACATCCGCCTAGTACCAACCAAAAGGTACCGATAAATTCTGCTAAATACTTCTTCATGTGTATAGTGTTAGTGGTTTATGTTTTTGATAGACGATTATTGTTGACACTAGTCACTGCTGTTTGACATAATTCAGATAAAAAGTACGAAAGATCCTGAGCATGAATAGCAAGTCAGTTTTGCGATTAGTAACCCGGCTAAGCCATAGGGTATATATTCACAGCGGATTAACGTTTGCTTGTGTTCAATTTTCCTGTTAAACTGGTAAAACATACAGTAGCTACCATGTAAAAGCAACTTATAAAATATAATCATTGAACCGCCAATCGAATCAATAGCAGTCTATCTACGTCTATGAATCATCCATTTTTGGATCCTGCCCAATCCATACAAGTTGTTGGAATGCGCCGTGTTAGAAATCATTTTTACCTGTTGAGTATTTTGTTGCTTCTATCAGGTGCATTGTTTGCTCAAAACCGAAGGGATATATTAAGCTATACAGATGCAAATGGTAACCTTAAAAAGATACAGAACGCCAGTGATTTGGCCATGAAGCGCAGGGAAGTTCAGGCGCGTATTATGGACGTTACGGGCCCTTTGCCCAACATGAAAGGTCTTGCGCCTCCTAAGGCTATTTTTTTGGATTCGTTGCACACGGAAAAGTTCACCCGTTACTTGGTTCATTTACAGTCTTTTGATAATGAAATTGTGCCTTTGTTATTATACGTTCCACATAAGATACCCAAAGGGAAGAAAATCCCTGCGGTTCTGGCGCTTCACGGGACAGGGGAGAAAGGAAAGTATCTGGTTGATAGTTCAGCAGCAGGGCCTAACCGAGCCACCGCCACAGAGCTCGCGCACCGGGGTTATATAGTGATTGCACCCGATTACCCTAGTTTTGGGGAACTGTCTAAACATGATTTTGCGAAGGATCGCTTTAAGTCGGGAATGATGCAGGCGGTTTTTAACAATATGCGCTGCATTGACTACCTACAATCCCGACCAGATGTAGATGGCAACAAAATTGGTGCAATTGGACACTCCCTGGGAGGGCATACAGCCATGTTCTTAGGCGCTTTTGATGAACGAGTCAAAATTATTGTCGCGAGTTGCGGCTGGACTCAGTTTGAATATTATGATGCCGGAGCAAAGGTTACGCAACAACACGGTGGAAAATTGGGGCCATGGGCACAGGATCGCTATATGCCTTATGTACGGGAAAAATTTGGGCTAGACCCTGCGCGAATGCCTTTCAACTTTGACGAGATAATTGCAACATTTGCGCCCCGCTATTTTTTCTCCAATTCGCCGGTTAATGATTCCAATTTTAATTCACAGGGAATTAGGGAGGGAGAAAAAAGTGCCCGGAAGATATATGATCTGTTAGGCGTTGGCGAGCGGTTGGAAGTTCATTACCCTGTCGCCGAACATGATTTCCCTTTAACGGTTAAAACAAAATCTTACGCAAAAATGGATAAGGTCTTAAAAGGAAAATCTCAATAGTTGGTGGGGCACATTATCCGCCTCTAAGAAGATGCAACTTGGACCAGCATCGGAGGTTTGTATACAGGTAATAAAGTCCTTTGCGTATAGGTTTTACGATGAAGACTGGTGCCAACCAGGCGTTGGAGTATCAAATTTTAATTTTAGAGTAGTCATATCATAAACTCATGGAGTAGTATATAGGATGTGGTTATCAAGCCTGACCGCCCTTCGTTAAACCTTGTAATTTGTCACATTTTCAATTGGTTGTATATGAATATCTTAAATTTTGTCCCCCCCTTTGTCCACCCCGGATTTGTGAATTAGTTACATATGGTTACTTATATTGGGCGCGTGTAGTTTGTAAATACTTTGGTATGACTACGTTATGAATTGTCGATTACCCCTCTATTTTTTCTTACTCTTTTTATTCTCTCATCAAATTAGCCGGGCCTCAAATGAGAGCATTAAAACATCGTTGAAGAGGCCAATTTTACCAATCTCCAAAAACGCTAAAACGTTAGTAATTGATCCAGGCGCCGGTGGTATTCTTTATGTGAACAAGCTTGTAAATGGTGGCGATGGTTCGGGTTCCAGTTGGGCCAATGCCATACCTGAATTGGCCGATGCAATGCTGTGGGCGAAGCAAAATGAAAGTCGGTGGGAGAATACGCCACTTCAAATTTGGGTCGCTGCTGCAACATACTTTCCAAAGTATAGACCTGACGATTTTAGTGGGGCAAATCCAAGTGACCGGTACAACAGCTTTTTACTGGCTAAAAATGTGAAGATTTATGGCGGATTTAGTGGTAGTGAATCTGTTTTGAGTGAAAGAAACATAGGCAGTAATCCGACAATAATCAGTGGAGATTATTTGGGTGATGATGAAGTAACGGGCAGTGGAGCAACGCTTACGATAGACAATAATTCGGAAAATGTGCACCACCTTTTTATTGCTATAACCAACTTGGGTGATGCTACGCTGGATGGCTTGCATCTTCGAGGGGGCGCTGGAAGTGTTTGGGGAAGTGATACGTTAGCCCTGGGAAATGAAACAATAAGGGAAGGAACGGGTAACGGTATTTATCTGAAAAATACATCGCTTATCGTTTCCAATTGTTATTTCACTGGAAATACTGGTTCAGGTGGGGCAAGTATTTATAGTTATCTGTCGACGGTGATGGTTAGCAAGTGTACGTTTACCCATAACATAGGTACCTGGGGGATGATATCGGCCAATGAATCCAATTTTACCATTGCCAATAGTCTTTTTACAAATAATTATGCTGAGGTGTATGGGGCGGGGGTAGATTTTTCCGGTCAGGCATCCTCGAATCTGGTCATCAACAGTACTTTTGTCAACAATGCAACCAATAGAACTTTTGATGTAGGAGTTTCAGCTTCCAATGCGGCGGTTAAGGTATACAATTCCGTTATACTCAATACTAGTCAAAATACCAATCCCGGTGCTGGTCTTACCTCACAAGGAAGTTCTCTGGATATTAAATCAAGTCTCATTCAGGGATTATCCGGTACAACCGATGGAAATGTGAACGCAACGGGTGTAACAGAAAGCCAGGTGTTTGTGGATCATGCCAATCAGAACTATGGTATTAAATATACCGGACCTGCCTTTAACAAAGGAAGTAATGCCCTCTATATGCAGTATATACAAAATCCTTCAACGGATACAGACTTAAAAGGCAATATCCGATTGGTGGATACCTCCATAGAAATGGGGGCAACGGAGAGTCCTGAGGTAGTGCTTCCACTTACCGCAACACTTATTACAGATTCGGGTATCAGCAACTCAGACCGTATTACAAATGATGCGACACCCACTTTTGAGGGACTTACCGAACCAGGAGCTTCGGTATCCTTGTTTGCCAATGGTCAGATCCTTGGTCAGTCTATGGCAGACGGTAACGGAAATTGGTCTATTACAGTTATTACTTCTTTACAGGACGGAAATTATGAAGTAACTGCTTCTGGATCAAAACCTGGTTTTGTCAGTTTACCGATACCAGCACTTCATATAACTGTGGATACAACATCGCCAATCATATCTGGAGTAGAGAACGGTGAAACGTATAACACGAGTAAACTCATTAATTTTAACGAAGGCGCAGGCGAACTTAATGGTGCTGCATTTATGAATGGAGGCATCGTCGGTGTAAACGGATCGTATACTTTGGTAGTTAAAGATGTTGCGGGAAATAGCTCTTCAGTGTCGTTTACGATCGCAAGACCAGCAGTACAGCCGGGAACAGGCAATATCATTTACGTCAATAAAAGTGTGGTGGGGGGAGCAGGAACTGGAGACAGCTGGACCAATGCTACAACAGAGCTTGCCGACGCGCTTGTATATGCTCAGAATAATAAATCACAATGGACTGCCACCAATAAACTCCAAATATGGGTTGCCAGCGGTACCTACAAACCACTTTATAGCCCTGCTGATAATAATTTTGGGAATTCGGCGGGTAGGGATAATTCATTCCTAATGGTTAAAAATGTGGACGTTTATGGTGGATTCTCCGGGAATGAAACTACACTGGAAGCAAGAAATCTAGCATTGCCTAGGAGTATTTTGGATGGAGATTTAATAGGTAATGATGCTCAAAATTTAACCGGTGAAGAGTACATGACCGCTGCGACCAGGCAGGATAATGCCCATCATGTGTTGTTATGGGTGGAGAACTATGAGGCTGGTGCCGGTTTTACTTCAGAGAAAGGATCAATACTGGATGGTTTTACCGTCATGAATGGGAATGCCAACGGTTTCGGTGGAACTACTCTTTTCGTGAATGGAATGGAAATCCCTCGCTCTGGTGGGGGGGGGATTAAAGCTTCTCGTTCTAATCCTTACCTTAAAAATATCATTTTTAAAGGGAATAGCGGTTACTATGGAGGCGCTATATATGCTTCTATAGGCGTTAATGGAGGGGTTATGTATTATAATAAATCGATCGTAGCCAATAGTTTGTTTGATAAGAATCATGGCAATTATGGTGGTAGTGCTATTTACGCCTCCGGAACTTTGCTCTCAGCAAGCAATAATACGTACGCCAATCATACGTACGGAAATGGCTATATAGGTAACGTAATTTATGGAGGTAGAGTGAAGATTGTTAACTCCATTTTGCTGGATACCAACATTCGTGCATTGCAAACCGGCAACGGATCTTTTGATCCTGTGGATTATAGCGTTGTTTCGTATAGCATCGTGAGTGGTAACACCAATATGAGCAATGGAAACCTGGATGCATCTAATCTTATACCTACGGATGTATTTACCAACCCTGCGGCCGGCGACTATTCGCTTAAACCAGGTAGCGCAGCGATTGATGCAGGAAGCAATATGGGTTATGAAGAATTAGGATTAAGTTTTTTAGATAAGGATCTGGCAGGCAATGCTCGTGTTGGTGGCGGTGTGATCGATATGGGGGCTTATGAAATCGAAGTGCCTTGCCCTGTGATAGCAAGTCCGGTGGCGACTTCCGAACAGGCTTTTTGTATATCGGCCTTAATCAGTAATCTACAAGCTAATCCGGCGAGCAATACGACTCTTGCCTGGTATACGACTGCAACCGGCGGAAGTCGTTTAGCTGCTAATACAGCTTTAACCCATGGAAGTACCTATTATGCCAGTAGCGAACTTGTGGGATGTGCAAGTAATGTCCGTACGCCTGTTACGGTTACCATTAATGCTCAACCCAATGAACCCATTGTTTCGGATGTTGAATGGGTAATGGGTGAAAATGCAACACCACTAACGGCCATCGCTGAACCGGGCCATACCTTGCGTTGGTATGAACATTGGAATGACACTACGGCAATTTCTACCCCTACACCAAGTACAGCAGTGCTGGGTAGAACATATTATTATGTAAGCCAAGTAGGGCCCGGTGGTTGCGAGAGTGACAAAGCGGAGATCGTTGTTTTTGTTAAAGCTACGGTTTTAAACCCAACACCGGCTGGTATTATATATGTGAATAAACATGTGACCGGGGGAAATAAATCGGGTGATAGTTGGGCAAATGCTGTTCAGGAGCTGGCAGATGTATTGGAGTATGCCCAAAATGATGCATCCATTAAAGAGGTGTGGGTGGCCAAAGGTACCTACAATCCCTTGTATGATGGTTATGGAGATTATTTTGACGATGACGAATATAATGTTTTACCGATTCAAAACTTAAAGCTGTACGGCGGTTTTAATGGAACAGAAACCAGGCTTACGCAACGGAATTGGAAGGACAATCCAACGATATTGAGTGGAGATATCGGCGTTTTAAATGATCAAAGTGATAATACAAGGTCTTTGGTAATTTCTAATGATGCCGCCATGGAGACAGTTCTGGATGGTTTTATTATCGAAAAGACATTTGGAGGAAGTGGACTTACAATAGATGAGGGAACAGCCGGTCATATTATTAATCATTGCATTTTCAGAGATAATGAAGGAGGAATTGGTGCAGGCGTTTTTGTTGTTGATAGTGACAATGTAACCATTGCAAATTCCTTGTTCCTAAGAAATTTGGCCGCTGTGGGAGGTGCATTGGTTAGTATTCAGGAGAATCCTGCCTATAATACCAACATAGTGAATTGTTTGTTTGTTAATAATGAAGCTGAGGATTTTGGTGGAGCTACTGTTAATATTGGTTCCCTCAATATACAAAACTCGATTGCGTGGGGGAACAAAGCGAATGGTAGCACGACGGTCGTTGGTGCAGATTTTACACCGGCTGATGGAGATTTAATGACAGACGAGCCAACGGTATCCAATACCATCACGCAAGTGTATACGAATAGTACTCCTGGCGCAAGAACTGCCAGTGGGGCTATTGTTGCAGATCCGCTCTTTACCAATCCTACTGCATCGGATTTTACTTTACAACCGGGCAGTCCTGCCATCAATGCCGGAGATAATAACTTATATGACGAAACCATCCTTGGGAACAGAGACTTAAATGGGGTTGATCGAATTCGTGATAATAATCTGGATTTAGGTGTGTTTGAAGTCCAAACCGGAAACAGTCCTTTGCCATTGAAACTCTTGACTTTTAAAGGAAAACAAGAAAACGCTACTGTGATGCTTTCTTGGCAAACAGCAGATGAAGTGAATACGCTCTTGTTTGAGATTGAGAGAAGTTTAAACGGAAAGGCATTTGAAACAGCTGGTAAAGTTCACGCAGGTTTCGAAGGTAATCATCAGTATCAGTTTGCTGATTTAGCCTACACGCTGTCCGCTAAAACTTATTACCGTCTGAAAATGATGGATGTGGATGGAACTTTTGCTTATAGTAATATCATCGCCTTGAATCCTGATGGGAAGATGGAAAGTAATTCCCTGAAAGTATACCCTAATCCAGCAGTTTCGGGAGGAAAAGTTACGTTGGAAACGGATATAGCTACCACAGCGACATTATATGATTTAACAGGTCGTTCACTTCAAATCGTGAAACTGAATGCAGGCATGAATCATTTCACGTTGCCAAATTTGACGTCCGGTGTATATTTGCTACATACCTCTGATGGAAAAGTGGAAAAAGTGGTTGTCGCTAAGTAAGCGTCTTACTGAATATTATCGAGCTAGGCCCCCAATCAATTTGGTCTGAAATTGATTGGGGGCCTAGTTTTTTGTTTTTAAGGGATACCTTTTTGTGAGCAGGGATGATTATACAGCCATTTCTGTGCAATTTTGAATATCAATTGCCTCGTTAATTATCTTATGCGCTATTATCTATTTCTTAGTTTATTCTTAACCAGTAGTATTTCTTATGCTCAGGTGCTTCAAAAGCGAAGTACTATCCTGATGGGCGGGCGGTTTGAAATTACGCTGGTTGATAAAGATTCGGTTTCCGCCCAAAAAAACATTGATACGGTTATTCAAGAAATAGCGCGTATCGAAAATCTGATTTCGGATTGGAAGCCAGAAACACAGGTGTCCCAGATCAATTCAAATGCGGGTATACGTGCGGTGCGGGTAGATGAAGAGGTATTAGCGCTCACAGAAAGAGCACTGGAGCTGTCAAAATTAACAAAGGGGGCGTTTGACATCAGCTTCGCGGCTATGGAGCGTATATGGAAATTCGATGGGTCGATGGAGGAGATGCCGTCGGCGGAAGCGATTAAAAAATCAGTAGAAAAAGTGGGCTACCGGAATATTATCGTAGATCGGAAAGCGTCCACCGTTTTTTTGAAAAAGAAAGGAATGAAAATCGGTTTTGGTGCCTTGGGTGAAGGATATGCAGCAGACCAATCCAGAAAATTAATGCTCGAAAGAGGGGTGAACGCGGGCATAGTAAATGCAACCGGAGATATGAGTGCCTGGGGAAAGAAACCGGATGGGACCGACTGGGTAATAGGAATTAATGATCCGGCACGATCGGGTTCCTTGTTTGCCATTATTCCATTGACACAAGGAGCCGTGGTAACTTCGGGGAGTTATGAAAAATATGTGGAGTTTAATGGAAAGCGTTATGCGCATATTATTAACCCGGCAACAGGCTATCCGGCTACGGGTTTAACAAGTGTCACAGTATTTGGACCCAGCGCCGAAAAAGCAAACGGTTTTAGCACTTCCTTGATGGTGTTGGGTAAAAAAGAGGGGTTAAAGTTGCTACGCCGATTCTCGGAATATAGCTGTTTGATGATTTCGGATGAGGGGAAAGTTTTCACTTCCCCCAATTTGGATATCAATCAATTCAGAGCGGATCAGTAGCAATCCATTAAAATTTGGCCATGCGATTGAAAGAAACTAACTCCTTTGCCCAGCTTATTTTTGCAAACATCGTCCAAAAGGGCAATCACATTGTTTTGCATGGATAAAGAACCACAAAGCATGATAACTCCGCCTTGGCTAAGTGTCTCAACCACAAAATCCTGATCTCTCTCGAGTAAATCCTTTACATAGGCCCGATCACCCTCTCGCGAGTAGGCTACATGAAGTGCCGCGAGTTTGTTTTGTACGAGACAGTCTGCAATGGGGTTTTCATACAGCGCAAAGGAGGCTTTATCCCGGAAACCGCAGTACAAGTGTCGTTTTACAGATGTATTTTCCTGATCGATCATACCCAGAAAAGGTGCAATACCAGTTCCGTTTGAAATCATAATGACTGTATGTGCGTTTTGAGGCATATGAAAATGACCGTTTTCGATGATGCGAGCATCCACTTGATCACCTGTTTGTAAATCATTCAAATAGGTTGATCCTAATCCGTGCGCATGCACCTTTACACTGAGTTGGATAGACCGGCCAATTTTACCAATGGAATAAAGACGTTCCCGATGATCGTTGGCAGGATATATAGCTAATAAATCCCCGGAAGTAAATGTTGCCACTTCCAGACCGGCGAGCTGGATAAGGAAAGATTCATCCGCTTCTGCCACCTTGGTTCTTTCTACAACGGTTAGCGTTTGCATGGGTTCTTGCCTTGCAACCAAATCGGT
>CALGRQ010000140.1 GCA_937880795.1 uncultured Dyadobacter sp.
GAAACTCAGGCTACTACCAGAAAAAGCGTCTGAATCCTGATGCGGCACCAGGTACTGATGCAAGTGGACAAAATTATGTTTTTCTGCGTTATGCAGAGGTTCTACTGAATTTTGCCGAGGCACAGAATGAAGTGAGTGGACCAAGTGCGGCCGTGTATGATGCTATTAATAAGGTTCGTTTGCGCTCCGAACTTCCTGCATTGCCCGCAGGTCTTAATAAAGATCAAATGCGTGAAGCGATTGTACGGGAAAGAAGAGTGGAGTTATGTTTTGAAGACAAGCGCTTCCTGGATACCAAACGTTGGGCAAAAACGGCACAGGTTATGGGCAAAGGTCGTCATAATATGGTGATACGTAACTCGGTTCCCTCTAATAATTCTGGTGTGTGGGTATATACAGTGGAGCCTGAAAAGAAGTATACGGTTAAATTTGAAATGAAGCAATATATGAACCCAATACCTCAAAACGTATTGGATCAAAATTCCGGAATAAAGCAAAATCCGGGGTATTAATCATTGTTTTGTTCAATAGCAAAGGGGAGTCCAACATGCACGGGCTCCCCTTTTTGTATTGTACAGGCAGCTTTCTCGTGGTAAAATGATGTATTGGATAGGGATGCGACAGGCCGTATTACCAAAATTTAATATTTGGCTTCGGGTATAGTTTCCTAATATAGGACTTATTATGCAATTATATAGCATATAGCTGAACGGGGTAGAACCTATAACAGAACCCGCTATTTGCAATTGTAATATTCTTATTCCTAACCATTAATCGAGTATAAAATTAAAAGACTATGAATCTCAGTAAGTTAAGTTCGTTTCTATTTGTTTTGACATTTTGTTTGTCTGCGCAATGGGTTGTTGCGCAGGAAAAGGCTGTTCAGTTGTTTGCTCACCGGGGCGGGGCGCATGAATATGATGAGAATACCCTGGCTGCTTTTAAAGCCAGTTATGATAAGGGGCTTCGTGGTTTCGAAACAGACGTACGAATTACAAAAGACGGTGTTTTTGTAATTTCTCACGATGCTTCGGTGGAGCGACATACGGGCAGTAAAGGAATTGTAGAAGAAATGACTGCTGCGGAATTGAAAAAGTTGAAAACCAAAAAGGGTAATTCTTTACTATTCTTGGACGAGCTGTTAAACTATTTTGCGGACAAGCCTTCTGTTTACATTGAGTTTGAGATGAAGACCAAACCTGCAGATTATCCACAGGAAAAATTAGAGCCATATTGTGATAAACTATATAAGACGCTGATGGCCAAAAAACCTGCCACCTCATCTTATTTACTGACCGCATTTGATAAACGTCCATTAATTTATTTGAAAGCTAAATATCCTGAGGTTGATATGCTGTTCATCACCAGTTCTCCCCTTACGCAGGAAGTAATTCAGGAAACTTTAGATATGGGTATCAAACGTGTGGGTTGTACCATTGGCGGAACAAGCCGGGAGATGGTTAAAAAGGCACAAAAGGCAGGATTGATAGTAAGCCTTTGGCCAGGTCATTCGGTTGAAGACTTTTTGCTAGGTACCTATTTGGGTGCGGATTATTTGTGCTCGGATGTGCCGGTGGCTGTATATACTCATTTGAAGGAAAAAATGCCTTGGGTTAAGTTTAAGTAATTGTGTGCGTACTAAATGGAGGAGCTGTATAGTTCGCGCTATACAGCTCTTCCATTTTTTATTAAATGGTTGTTTTAAATTCTTTTGCATAAGCCGAAGGAGTTTTGCCTATGATGCGGGCAAATTCTTTTGTAAAGTACCTTCTGTCGTTAAAACCTACCAATTCAGCCACTTCATTAACATTATGGGACTCTTCTCTTAATAGTTTGGCTGCGTAATTCAGTCGAAGCATTTTTATAAAGTCGTTAACCGACATTCCCGTAGCAGCTTTTAATTTTTTGTATAATACGGTTCTACCAATTCCTACTTCCAGGGCAAGTTCATCCACGCCAAAATCGGGTTTGGAGATATTGTTTTCAACGGTTGTCGCTAGTTTATTGATAAATTCTTTATCTCGGGTATTGGGGAGAGTTTGTTCAACTTCTACTAAACTTTTGGCATTTCTGACCCTCTCCCGAACCGAATTTCGCAGGTTGAGTAAATTAATTACTTTTAGTTCTAATTCTTTGGTGTTGAAAGGTTTGGTGATATAGTGGTCTGCCTGTGATTCCAACCCGGCAATGATTTGCTCATCAGAAACCATAGCTGTTAGCATCACTACCGGTATATGGCAGGTTCGCTCATCTTGTTTTATTTTTTTACAAAATTCCGTGCCGCTCATGCCGGGCATCATTACATCGGTAATGACCAGATCGGGGATATGCTCCAGGGTTTCTTCCAAAGCACTCTGTCCATTTGGCGCCTCTATAATTCGATATTGAGGAAAACAGCTGGCGATAAATTTTCTTAATTCGTCATTGTCTTCTGCAATAAGTATAGTTTCTACCTCCCCCTCCTGGATGACGGAATTGTCTAGATTACCGGTTTCGGGATGTGGTATAGTAGGTTTGTGAATAGCACCCTGAACCGATTCTAGTTGCGACGGGGTGAAGTGAGCCGATCCTTTAGGTAATGTAATTTCAAAGCAGGTGCGGGAATTTTTTCCATCCGCATCCGTTAGGGTTTGCGCAGTTATCGTACCGTGATGTAGCGTAACAATCCCTTTTGACAGAGGGAGTCCTATACCGTAACCGGTGTTTTTGTCACCATACTCGTAAACTTGAAAGTAGTTTTCAAATATTTTGGAGATATGTTCTGGTGCAATGCCTTTACCATCGTCAATGATTTTTATGGAAACGGTTTTGTCGTTTTCTCCAATAAGAATTTCTATATATCCATGGCGGTCTACAAATTTGAGCGCATTGGATATAAGGTTTGAAACAGCCTTCCCCATCTGGTAGGCATCGAAGTAAACCATGATCTTTTCACGTACAGATGAAATGGCAATGGTTAATTCCTTTTGATCTGCGACATGTTTAAAATTCGAAACTTGGGAGGTGACTGTGGCGACAATATCGTGCTCTTCAACGTGAAGTGCTAATTCGGCACTTTCTAGTTTACGGAAGTCCATCAGTTCAGTGACCAATTGTAAAAGCTTGTTTGCATTATTTTGAGCAAGTTTTACGTTTTCCTTGAGGTTCATATTTTGCTCAATTTTGTCAAGAGGAGCAATTATTAGTGCCAGGTTGGTACGTATTTCGTGGGATATGTTGGTGAAGAAGTCGAGCTTATATTGGTTTAGTTCTAGTGCTTGTCCGTAAGACGCCTTGATCCAGAACAGACGAATGATGGTTCCGAAAATACTCAACAGGATCAAGGCATAGATCATATAAGCCCACCATGTTTGATACCAGGGTGGTAAAACCGTAATATTTATCTCAGCGGTTTTATTGGTCAGGAAATTGTCATTGTTGTATCCTCTTATCCAAAGTTTATATTCACCGGGTGCCAAATTATTAAATGTTACCCAAGGATCGGTTGTTCTATGCCAATTTGGATCACCATTGCCCAACCGATATTCGAATGAGTTTTTTTTAGGATGGATATAGTTCAGTAAAGCGAATCCTATTTTGAGGAAGTTCTGATCATTTTTTAGGATAATTTTATTGGAATATTGTATTTCATTGGTCAGAATTTTACTGGAATCTCCAACAGAAATTGGTTTGTCGTTCACTTCTAAACTTGTGAATACAAGTTTAGAAATAGCCGTGTTGAGCCTGATTTTATTGGGATCAAAATGCAATAGGCCGTTGCTGGTTCCGAAATAGAGTATGCCATTTTCGTCTTGGTATGAGCCGTTTATGGAAAATTCCTTTCCGGGTATTCCATCTTCCTTTCCGAAATGAACTGCTCTGTTTTTGGTTAAATCAACCATGATCAAATCATTGGTCATCATTCCCAGCCACAGTCTTCCTTGTTTATCCGACTCAATATTCATCACTGTATTGGAGCGGTCATACAGGCCAGGGCAATCATAATTGGCGAATATATTTTTTTCAGGATTGAACTTTTTGAGCCCGGCAGAAAAACCTCCTGCCCAAATGTTACCCGACCTGTCTTCATGGATGGTCCAGATACACCGCGATTCCAACGTATCAATGCCTGGCATGGTCTCAAAGGGTATAGCTATCGCTTTATTTCGTGCCTTGGGTATCTTATATACGACTCGTCGGCAGGTACCTATCCAAAGGTTTGATTTCGAATCTTCAAAAATGGTTAAGGCAGAAGAAGATTTATTCCATAACTTGACGCGTTTAAACTTGTTTCTTTGTCTATCAAACAAATCGAGCCCATGGGTTGTTGAAAGCCAAACATTTCCTTCCTTGTCTTCAAAAAGCTTATAGATCGTGTTGGCAGAAATGGAAGTGGTGTCTAGCGTGTTATGTTGGTAATAGTGCCATGTATTTGTTGCAGCGTCATATCTTTTAAGCCCATTTATTGCAACCCACAAATCACCATGGCGGTCGGATAATACGGACGATACAACATCATTTTTAAGGTTTGAATAGCTGGAAATATTATTATTTTTTTGATTTAAAAGGTTTACTCCACCGCCCGCGGTGCCGATGAGTAGCTCAGCTTTTTTGTTTCTAGTAACTGAAGTGATAACAGGGTAGGAGAGAGCATTTCCTTCTCCCGCCTTTATTGTCCTGAAGTGGTTTTCATGAGGGAGGAGGTAGCTAATGCCGTTGGTTAGTGTGCCGAACCAGGTAGTTCCATCACTTCCCCTAAATGTAGAAAGTACATGATTATCATCAAGACTATTATCATCAGCTGGGTTATTGCGATAATGGTGTTGTGGTCCGGTTTTTAGGTTATAATAGGTTATTCCATGTTGTCCTACAATCCATAGGCCTTTGCTACCATCCATGGTAATCTGCCAAATTTCTGATACATGAGTTTTGGAAATATCTAGGGCGTAGTTTATTTTTTCAAATGAATGATCTTTTTGGTTAAATCTTGTCACACTTCCTCTGCTTCCACCAATCCAAAGATTTTGACTGTGATCAATGGCCATTGTATGGATAAAATCGCCAGCTAGTCCAATAAATTTACCATAGTCAAATTTAGCTTGTTGCCGTCCATCTTTTGTTAATTTAAACAACCATTTCCCTGATGCTACCCAAATAAAGCCGGCTTTGTCCTGGCAAAGTCCTCTAAAATAATATTCTTCGGTAGCTCTGGGGCCAGTAACTGCATCGAGTATTTTTTTGAATCCTATTTTCTTTCCCTGGGTCATTCTAAACAAACCCTTTGAGGTACCTACCCATAAGAGCGAATCTGAATCCTTAAATAATGAAGTCGCGGCGTTATAATAAAGATTACGTGGGGATTTGCTTTGTTTTGCTCCCGGTGATTCAGAAAAATAAAGAAATCTTTGAAAATTTGCTTTCTGAGGATTAAATAAGCTAATGCCGTTTTCGGTACCTATCCATAATTTACCTTTTTGATCGGGAAAAAGTGTGAGTATCTGATTGGAGGATATGGACGTCGTGTCCTGGGGTGATTTTACAAACCTTCTCAATCGGGCCCCGTCATATCTGCAGAGCCCATTTGGTGTACCAAACCACATGAATCCATTTTGGTCCTGAGTAATGGCAAGTACTGCATTATTAGGAAGCTCATCCCTGGTGGTTAGTTTATGAAATTTGGGAGGTGATTGTTCCGTTTGCCCCAGACTCATCCAGGGTAATAAGATGAGACTAATTATGCAAAAACTTACAAGGATACGCTTTAAAATATCATTCAACATAACAATATAGGAAGGAGAGCTTATACGAATTAAGACAAATGAGTTGAGTAATTATTAATGTTATTGACCATCGAATGATGTAACCTAAGTATTTTTCATAAACTATTTTTTATGCTCTTTTGCGTATGTAGAAGGTGTTTTTCCCATTACGCGCGCAAATTCTCTACTAAAATATCTTCTGTCATTAAAGCCAACCAAATCGGCCACTTCATTAATGTTGTATACATCTTCTTGGAGGAGATTGGCGGCATGACTGAGTCTAAGCATTTTTATAAAGTCATTTACTGACATTCCGGTTGCTGCTTTTAATTTTTTGTACAAAACCGTTTTTCCCATACCTATTTCACGGGCAAGTTCTTCCACTCCAAAATCGGATTTCGAAATATTACTTTCGACGATGGCTGCCAGTTTATTGATAAATTCCTTATCTCTGATGTTGGAAAGCGTCTTTTCCACTTCCCCTAAGTTTTTAGAATTCTTTATACGCTCCCGAACCGCATTTCTTAGGTTTAATAGATTGATTACTTTTAGTTCTAATTCTTTCGTATTGAATGGTTTGGTAATGTAGTGATCGGCCTGTGATTCTAATCCTGTAATGATTTGCTCTTCTGAAACCATGGCGGTTAACATCACCACCGGTATATGGCAGGTACGTTCGTCTTGTTTTAGGATAGAGCAGAGTTCTGTTCCGCTCATGCCGGGCATCATTACATCGGTAATGATCAGATCCGGCATTTGATCTAAGGTTTGCTCCAAGGCGTTTTGCCCATTAGGCGCTTCAATAATTCGATATTGTGGAAAACAACTTGCTATAAATTTTCTAAGTTCGAAATTGTCTTCGGCAATGAGTATGGTTTCAAATTCTCCATCCGGGATAGTGAGATTTTCTACATTACCAGTTACATCTTGAATAACCGTCGGCTTATGAAGAGCATCCTGAACCGATTTTAGTTGAGCTGGGGTAAAATGATCAGAACCTTTGGGTAAGGTAATTTCAAAGCACGTGCGGGAATTTTTTCCATCCGCATCTGTTAAGGTTTGTGCGGTTATCGTACCATGATGTAACGTAACAATACCTTTTGAAAGGGTAAGGCCTATACCGTATCCGGTGTTTTTGTCTCCATATTCGTATACTTGGAAGTAATTTTCAAATATTTTGGACATATGTTCTGGTGCAATACCCTTTCCATCGTCAATGATTTTGATGAAAACAGATTTATCATTTTCTTCAATGACAATTTCAATGATCCCATGAGGATCCACAAACTTTAAGGCATTAGAAATCAGATTGGAAATCGCCTTCCCGATTTGGTAGGCGTCAAAATAAACCATAACCTTTTCGCTTACTGAAGAAAGTGATATGGTTAATTCCTTTTGTCTCGCAGCATGTTCAAAATTAGATAATTGTGACGCCACCGTCGCTACAATATCGTGTTCTTGAACATGAAGTGCTACTTCCGCACTTTCTAGTTTGCGGAAATCCATAAGTTCTGTAACAAGTTGTAAAAGCTTGTTGGCATTATTTTGTGCCAAGCTTACATTCTCTTGCACATTCATGTTTTGTTTAATTTTGTCAAGCGGAGCAATGATCAGCGACAGGTTGGTGCGTATTTCATGAGAGATGTTCGTAAAGAAATCAAGTTTGTATTGGTTCAGTTCTAGTGCTTGTCCATAAGAAGCTTTGATCCAGAACAGCCTCACAATGGTTCCGATAATTCCCAACAGAATCAAGGCATAGATCATATAAGCCCACCAAGTTTGATACCATGGATTTTTGATAACAATGGTGAGCTCGGCAGGGGAGGCACTCATTACATTGTCGTTGTTATAACCTCTTACGAACAGTTGATAGGTCCCGGGTGCTATGTTGTTAAAAGTCACCCATGGATTTGAAGTTTTGTGCCAATGTCCTTTCTCTCCAATTCTGTATTCGTAAGCATTTTTTTCGGGTAATATATAATTGAGCAGAGAGAAAGCTATTTTAAAGAAGTTTTGATCATGATCTAGTGTGATCTTTTTTAAGTATTGCAGCTCTTCGGTTAATATTTCCGATGAGTCGCCCGGTGTTACGATTGTATCGTTGACCGCTAGACCAGTAATAAGTATTTTGGCACCGTCGGCATTAATTTTAATCTCGTTAGGATTAAAATGCAGTAGTCCTTTGTTTGATCCAAAAAACATATACCCGTC
The DNA here is from genome assembly GCA_937880795.1 of uncultured Dyadobacter sp. Lineage (GTDB taxonomy): Bacteria > Bacteroidota > Bacteroidia > Cytophagales > Spirosomataceae > Dyadobacter. The sequence continues at coordinate 7,950 of CALGRQ010000140.1, forward strand.
TTTACCTGTATAGGTGCTGTTAAAGGTAAATTCATCTAATGCGATACCGTCAATTGCTCCAAAGTGGGATACATGATTATTTTTAATGTCGAACAAGGTGAGGCCTCCAACCATGCCCAGCCAAAGTCTGTTCTGTTGATCAGACATCATACCGAGGATACTTGTTGAATAGGTATAGAGATCAGGGATATTAATATCCTCAAATACATTTCTTTGGGGGTTGAATCTTTTTATACCTAATTCATGCCCTCCTAACCAAATGTTGCCAGAATTATCCTCTGTAATTGTAAAAACGGAGCCTCTTTCACCAGCTCTCAATCCTTCTTTCGGTTCAAGGGGAATTTGCCTAAATTTGGAATCTCCTCTTTTTAAAAGAAAGGTTAATCGTCTAAATCCTCCGACCCAGATATTGCCCTTGGAGTCCTCAAAAATGGTAACTGTAGACAGAGGAGCCTCCTGCAATTTTACATTTATAAATTTACTGGTTAAGTGTTCATACCGATTCAAGCCCCTTGATGTTACAAACCACAGCCTTCCCTGGCTATCTTCCAGTATCTTGTAAACAACATTAGAGCTAATGCTATTTTCATCGGAAGAAATATGGATATAGTCTTTCCATACTTTTTTTTATTGTCAAAATGTTTTAGCCCGTTGGATGCAATCCATATATCCCCATTTCTGGCTTTGAAAACGGCATTTATATTTTGATTTTTTAGGTGATTTAGAGAGGATATTTTACGTATATCTGCCGTTATTTCATCTACTCCTCCACCGCTTGTACCCACTAAAAATTTATTATCTTCGTTAGGGGTTATCGAAGTGACTACGTTATTGGTTAGTCCGTCGCGGCCACTGGTGAGTATCTTGAACCGGTTATCATGAGGTAAGATATACTGAACGCCACTGGTATATGTTCCAATCCAGACAATTCCATTCTTTGCTGTGAAAACGGATAATACGTTATTATCTTCTAAGCTTTTGGGGTCTTCTGGAGAATTTCTGTATACTGTTTTTTGGTGGCTTTGGTCATTATAATAAAATAGTCCATTAGAAGTGGCCATCCACATCCCATTCTTTGAATCTTTGGAAATTTGAAAAACACCATGCTGAATATCCTGATCAATAAGGTGATATTGGGTTAGTTTTTCGAACTTTTGGGTAATTGTGTTGAAGAGATCCCGAGCTTCTCCGTCGCCTCCTATCCAGATCCTCTGTTGATTGTCAATATTTAACGATCGAATAAAACTAAATTTATTTTTGTTATTCAAAAACATCGCATAGTCAAACTGGGCTAATCTTTGTCCGTCTTGGGAGTATTTTACGATATATGTATCAGCACCTACCCATATAAATCCTTTTGCATCCTGACAAATGCCGGTAATATTGATTCCCTTAGCATTGGTGGTGCTATCAATAGGGTTTTTAAGCTTGGTAAAGTGGTCAGGATTAGCTTTACTATTTCGATACAAGATTCCCTG